>CACYQQ010000052.1 GCA_902776605.1 uncultured Bacteroidales bacterium
TTGAAAGACGACCATTATGTCTATGACGAGAAGAATTTCTGCCTCATCGGTCGTCGCACCCACAAGCGTTACACCCTGGGCGATGCCTTGAAGGTACAGGTGGCAGCGGTTAACATGGACCGCCGGACGATAGACTTTACGCTGGCGTAAGGGGAAATCGGAGTAATCGGAGAACTCCGAGTCATCAGAATAATCGGAATACTCTGAGTATTCTGAGTAATCCGAGTACTCCGAATCATCCTAGCCCTCCGGCAACTTTACTATAGCCCCTCCAAAATGTCTTCTTCGACTTTTGGAGGGGCTAAAATCGTTGCTTTTTAGGGATAATTTTGTTTCAAGCCGAGAAAAGTTGGCTTCGATATTTCGCCAATCCGACATTATTATATATCTTTGTGCCCAGAAAATGGCACTCTGGAACCTTGAATTAAAGTGCGACACGACTAAGTAGTTGTTCAAAATTAATTTTATGTTTCCTTAGATATTCTTTTTACTATCTTTTTCACTCTTGGGCGCATCTATTTGCCTTGCCCTCAGGCACAATGGCTACATTGCGCCATCGGCCAAAACAAATATCTGCATCCCAATAGAAGAAAAATATAGTTAATTATTTTTGACCAACTACTTAACTTAGAATCTTGTACTGACCGTAATATGAGAAACGTGAAAGACTCTTGGTATTCTCTCGGACGTAAGGCATTGTGTCTTACGGCATTTTCTGTATGCCTGACCGCCAGTCGGGCCGATACCGATGCAAAGGATTACTTCGATGGCAACCCGTGGGGGTGGGGCGTGTGCGCCGACGAGGCAGGAACTGCCTATACCCTGAATGGCGGAATGGGAGCCACGCAACCGAAGACGATTGTGTTGACGACCAACGGCGCCGACAACAGCGTCGCCATCCGCAATGCCATAGCGCAATATGACATCATCGTGCTGGATGGTTCGAAAGGCACCTTCCGCATCAACGAGCAGATGGCCATCTCCAATGCCAAGAACAAGACCATCGTGGGACGCAACGGTGCTACGTTGTCGACGCAGTTCTACTTGACGCCCAGCGACATAGAGTATCTCAAGAGTCAGAACCTGGAGGGGTTGAGCAGCACCGACCAATATACCGGTACGTTGCCCGACGGCACGACCTTGACCTGCGACCGTCGTGCTTTCTTCACCAAGAAGGCGATGATGGAACTCCAGTACCAGAAGACCGGGGTCTATTCCTTGCCCAACAAGGCAGGTATCTTCCAGTTCGATGGCACTTGCGAGAACGTCATCGTACGTAACCTCGTGTTGCAAGGTCCTGGTGCTGTGGACATTGACGGCGTGGACCTGATCTACGATGCCTATGCCAACCACCTTTGGGTGGACCATTGCACCTTCATCGACTCGCAGGACGGTGCTTTGGACACCCGTGGCAACTATAATACCTATACGTGGAACCATTTCTACTATACCGACCGCAGTTATTCGCACGCCTATACCTGTGGTTTGGGTTGGGTGAGCAACCATAGCACCGTGCTGCATGTAACATGGGGTTACAACTTGTGGGGCGCTGGTTGTCAACGCCGTCTGCCACAAGCCGATGATGCCTTTCTGCACTTGGTCAACAACTACCACAACTGCCCGGGCAATTCGGTGGGTATGACGTTGAATGCCTATACCACCGCCCTGGTGGAGGGCAATTATGCCGCTTCGGGAGTGAAAGACCCCCTCACGGGCAGCGGCGAGAAACGGTATATCCTGGCGCGCAACAACAATTTCTCGTACACCTCGACCACCCAGAGCGTGACGTTGCCATACACCTATCCGACGCCCATCAGTTATGTGCTTGTGCCACAGGTCTTGACCGCACAGCACGGTGCGGGCGCTACGTTGGACGAACTGTATATGCCATTGGGTTACAATACGTTGAGTGCTGAGACCTTCGGCTTCTACGAGTCGAAGTTTGAGGCCTTGAAGGGTACCACCATTCTCCTGCCTATACGCAACTGGGCAGGCGTGAACTATACGTTGGAGAGTAGCAACACCGCTGTCGTCACTGTCGATAACGCGACTGGCAAGGTACGTGCCGCCGGCGTGGGTACTGCCGTCATCAAGGCCGTGGTCGATGACCCGCAGTTTGGTACCTATTCGGCCGAAGCGACTGTCGTGGTCAACCAACCAAGTGCGTTCGAGACCCTCCGGAAGTGGGACTTTTCGAGCTTCTCGGCCGAGACGAAGAGTGACTTGGCTGCCGATGCAACCCTCTGGAGTACAGACGGTTCGTCGTACACCAACAAGTCCGCCCTCAGTCATGCCGCTTTGACCGCCAACGGCAACGTCATGCTTGTCACCTGGAAATCGGCCAATTCGTCAGCACAGCGCGGATTCAGCATCACCAACCTCTCGGTGGCATCGATGTTGACCGACGGCACGCAGGTGACCAAACAGGGTCTGGTGTTGGCCGACGGAACTGTCGCGCTGTCCGTGTCGGGAGGAGGTATCTACGTGAGCACCATCGAAGTGCAACGTCAACAAGGCAGCAGTGCCTTGGAGAATTTGCGCTCCGAAAAGACCTTGCCCGACCGACAAACTTATGACCTGCAGGGTAGGCCGATGCCGTCGGAAAACCGAGGTCTTCAGTTGCGTCAAGGGCGTGTCGTGTTGGTCCGTTGACCTCCGTTTGGGCTCAAATAGAGGGTAAAAAAGCGCTGTTTGAGCCCAAACAAGACAAAATTATCCAGATTTGGGCAGATAATTGCGTCTTGTGGCATTTAATCCAGAAAAAAATACTATATTTGCATCGATATAGAGGCGTTTCTAAAATTTCCCTGAGAAACATTTAGAACATTCCTAATAATCGACCATGGGCATAGATGCTTACCATGATTAGAAAAATACTAACTTTATACTCTTAATCAATCTCTATGAAAGTGTCATTCACATTTCGTCGGAGTTTCCTGCTGATATTGATGGCAGTGCTGTCGTGGTCTGCGGCTTATGCTCAGTCCACCGTGACAGGTACGGTCGTCGATAATTTCGGTGATCCTATCCCGGGAGCCTCCGTCGTAGAAAAAGGTACCAGCAATGGTATCATGACCGACTTTGATGGAAACTTCTCACTGAAACTCACCAGTGACAAGAACAAGATTACCATCTCGTATGTCGGTATGGCAACCAAGGAATTAACACCCACACCAGGCAAGAAGATGAGCGTCATGCTCGAAGAGAACAATGCCGTGTTGGAAGATGTCGTCGTCTTGGGCTACACCAGCAAGGCGCGTAAGGACTTGACCGGTTCGGTCGGTTCCATTACTGGTGGCAAGCTGGAAGTGGTGCCAGCCACGTCGGCAGCCGTTGCCTTGCAGGGTAAGATCTCGGGCGTACAGGTCACGACCGTCGATGGTCAGCCGGGTGCCGATGTCAATATCCGTGTGCGTGGCGGTTCTTCCATCTCGCAGGACAATACGCCACTCTACATCGTGGATGGTTTCATTCAGTCCAACATCAACGATATCCCACCATCGGACATTCTCTCAATTGACGTCTTGAAGGATGCTTCCCTTACCGCTATCTATGGTGCCAAGGGTAGTAACGGTGTCGTAGTCGTCTCGACCAAGTCGGCTCAGGTGGGCAAGGTACAGGTGAACCTCAATGCCAATATGTCGGTGAGCCACCTCTCCAAGAAACTGGACCTGATGAATGCCTTCGACTTTGCTAAATATCAGTATCAGTGGCACTCTTGTAATGGTGCCCGTTCGGACAATGCCAAGAAATACAAGTCGTACTTCGGCAATGCCTACGACCTCGATATGTATTCTACTTTGCCATCGCATGACTGGCAGGACGAGGTGATGGGTGAGACGCCAATCAACTATTCGACCAACCTTTCCATTTCGGGTGGTAGCGAAAAGGCGCGTTTCTATCTCTCATTGACCCAAAGTGACGATAAGGGTATCATTCAGGGTTCGGGTGTGCGTCGTACCAACTTGAACCTCAAGACCGATTTCGAGATTTCCAAGCACCTCTCGCTCAAGGTGAACCCAAAGTTCAACTTCCGTCGTGATGAGGGCGCGGGTGGTGACAATGTCGGTACCGGTGGTATCATCGACGTGCTCCGTTACCGTCCAACCAACGGTTTCCGTGAGTACGGTTATATTGACCCCGCTTATGCCGACCCCGATGAAGAGAACCTCTTTACCTTCACGAACCCAAAGAGCGATATCGACATTAACCAGTTGATTAAGCATACGTATAACTTTTCTACCTCAGCCTCATTGGATTGGCATCCTATCAAGGGCCTTTCCATTCGTTCCGATGCCAATATCGGTATGATGTGGATGGACCAGAGTCGCTTTTGGGGAGCGCTTACCAAAGAGGGTATGAAGACCATTCATGAGAAGTTGCCATTGGCAGAGTTGCAGAACGCCAAGAAGTTTTTCTATTTGGTGACCAATACGGTCAATTACAACATTACGTTGCAAGATGACCACAATTTGAGTTTCCTGGTGGGTCAGGAAATCCATCACCAACAAAAGAGTTCGTCGAAGGTCATCAACCACAAGTTCGACCGAGACTATACAGCGCGTCGTGCTTGGAATAATATGCAAGCTGGTGAAAAGTTCAAGACCGAAACTGAGTTGGAGACACCAGAACGTACTGCCTCTTTCTTTGGACAAGCCAATTATAATTATAACCACAAGTACCTCTTCTCACTTTCGTTCCGAGGTGATGCTTCTACCAATTTTGCGCACAATAACCAGTGGGGTTATTTCCCTTCGGTGGCAGGTGCCTGGGTGATGTCAGAGGAGAGCTTCATGAACAATCTGGATTGGATTGACCAGTTGAAACTCCGTGCTTCCTATGGCATTACTGGTAATGACAATGTCGGAAAAGACATGTGGCGATCGCAATATGCTACTGCAAACGAAGGTGGACCGGGTTTTGGTGAAAAGAATCCATTAGGTGATACCTATTATAAGAATTCTGGTGACAAGACAATGTTTAACCCATTGATTCAGTGGGAGACCGATTACAAGCGTAATGTCGCTATTGACTTCACGGCTTTGGGTGGTCGTTTGACGGTAACTCCTGAGTTCTACTGGAATACCTCGAAGGAATGTATTTACAGTGCAGACATTCCTCAACTTGGTTATACCAAGCAAATGCAGAATATTGCAGAACTTTCGGTCCGAGGTATCGAGTTGTCTGTCAGTGGCGACATTCTCCGTGGTAAGGACTATGTCCTGTCGGGCATGTTTACCATGGGCTGGAACAAGAGCAAAATTGATAAGTTGAATGGTACGAAGGAGGAATTCTGGGATCATCATGACCGTTGGGAACCTGCATACAATGATTATTGCCTCCAAGAGGGAGGTGAAGTGGGTCTGATTTACGGTTTCGTTTATGACGGACTTTATGATTTTGATGAGTTCTACTTTGACCCAACTAACAAGTTCAAGGCCGTACCTTGGGGTTCAAGCGCAGCCGACAACGGCACCTCGAATAACTGCCGTCCTCGTGACGACGGTTATGTCACGGTCATTAATGACGTTTTGAAGGAATCAAATTCTGGTAAGGCAACTTTGCCAGGCAAGCCTAAGTTCAAGGATTTGGATGGCGATGGCCGTATCACAGAGAATGACCGAACTGTGATTGGCAACACCAATCCTCGATTCCAAGGTGGTTTCGGTTTCAATGGTCAGTACAAGCAGTGGGATTTTGCCATCAACTTCTCGTACATGTTGGACTTCGATATCAACAATGCTACCGCCTATATGCTTTCTTCTTCGATAGACAATAAAGACAAGTTCTATAATGTCTTGTCTAAGTATAGTAATGGTTGGCAGTACAACGACATAGATGGTTCATTGTCAGGTACCAAGGGCGAGGCACTGTATGGACAGGATCACTTGGATGGTCTCTTGGATATGTACAAGAGTCTCAATGCCAATCGCACCTTGTGGAACCCGACAGATGTCTGCAACAAGATTACCCAATCCTACTTCATTGAGGATGGTTCCTTCTTGCGTTGCAATGACTTGACTATCGGTTATACCTTACCCAAGGCGTGGACCTTCAAGGTTGGTATTACTCGTGCCCGTTTCTATGCTTCAGCTTCTAACTTGTTCATCATCACCAACTATTCAGGTTATGACCCCGAAGTGGATATTCAGACAGGCATGAAATGCGGTTTGGATTACAACCGCTATCCACGTAGCCGCAGTTTCGTTTTGGGTACTAACATAACTTTCTAATTCATTCGCGACCATGAATATTAAGAATATAGTATTATTTGGATTGGCATGTGCTACATTGACATCGTGCAATGACTTTCTGGATGTTGATGCACCTTCAAAGGATACCGATGAATTCGTTTTCAGTTCGGAGAGCGGAATCAAAAATGCTTTAAATGGTGTTTATGCGTTGGCCCTTGTCGAAGACCTGTACGGCAAAGCTTATCAGGGTACTTTCATTTTGAATAGTGATGTTGATATCAGCATCAGCAAGAACAGTGCTCATGCCAATAATACATACTCCCGCTTCGATTGTGACGCCTTGGGTGGAGATATTGAGAAATTCTGGACAGCAGCATACGCTCTTGTTGAGATAAGTAACCGATTCGTTTATAATTTGCAGCATAGTGAATTGTACGATACCAACAACACGACTTTGATGCAGTATATGGGTGAAGCTAAGTGCTTGCGCGCCATGGCTTACCACGATTTGGTGGTTATGTTTGGCGATGTGCCTTTCACTTTCGTGCCAGCAAAGGAACGTGAGGAGTATATCTTCCCAATCTTGGACCGTCAGGCTATTCAGGACTCCTTGATAGCTGATTTGCAAGGCATTGCTCCCTATATGTCGTATTCGCGTGCGGTGACTGTAGAGCATTGTTCCAAGGAGTTTGCTCAGGGTCTTATAGCCCGTATCGCCTTGACGGCAGGTGGTTATTCCCTCCGTCCTGACCAGTCGAACCCACGTAGTTACGGCAAAATGGAGCGCCCTGCCAACTATCTGGAATACTATCAGATAGCTCGTGATTATGCCGATTCGGTCATCTCCAGCAACACGCACCGCCTCAAGGCTGAGTACCAGGATGTCTTTGTCAACGAGTGCAACTACACGGTTGTGAATGACGATGATCCTATCTTCGAGATACCTTTTGCCAGAAATTCAACTGGTAATACCGGTTATCTGCAAGGTCCAGAATACAAGCCCTATGAGGGTGCTACCATGGGTGATTGGGGAGAATGTAAAGGCTCTGCCCGATTGAATGCCTTCTATCGTTACCTCTTCCGCGACAACGACAAGCGTCGAGAGTTCGTCAACGGTATGTGGTATTATTCGTATGTGTCGATGAACAACACTATGTACGATAGTGTCTATATCCGCAACGACTACTACTTGCACAATAACAAGTGGTCGAAGCTTTGGACCAATTCGATGACATTGGGCGCAACCTCTACTGGTGCCACGGGTATCAACTATCCCTACATGCGTTATGCCGATATCCTCTTGATGTTTGCCGAGGCAGATAACGAGTTGACTACCAGTCCATCGGCTAAGGCTATCGACTGCTTGACGCAAGTACATAACCGCGCTTTTGCAGATGGTGATCCAACTTATATGGCTGCTGTCGTTTCCGATAAGGCTACTTTCAAGAAAGCCGTCTTGGATGAGCGTAAGTGGGAGTTCGCAGGTGAGAATAGCCGTTGGCGTGACCTGGTGCGCAATAACCTCTATGCCGAGGAGATTGTCTATTCCTTCTTGCGCTACTATTCCGCTGGTATTCAGAACTTAGGCAGTACCACAGGATATGAGGATGCCATCAATGCCCACGACGGACGTGAGTATATTGACCGCCTGCCCAGCAAGATATATTACCATACCTACAATGCCAGCGAGGAGATCAAACCAACGTTCTTCCTCTTTGCTGCTCAACGTGCACAGTTGTATGGTTGTCAGATTGATGCAACAACTCGTCAGTTCACTAAGACTTATCCAAACTCGAACTTGCAGAGCTTGCGTATCTTGAATCCTTATAAAGCAGCAACGCAACCAACCAAGTCTCAGATAACCAATTATGGATTTGCTGCTACGGAATGGTATACGACTGAGTTCTATCAGTGGGGCAATGATGCTACCGGTTCGGTCAAGGACGAGTGCAAGTATTCATTCTTTGGTTATGTTCGTTGTGACGCTAATGGTAACCTCTGGTTGGTGGATAATGGTTCATTGACCTTGTTGCCACTTTCCATTCCAAGTTCCGAGGAGTTGCCAGTGGTACGTTACATCTTGCCATATCCTAATTCCCTCATCCAGCGTTCTGGTGGGGCCTATAAGAATCAGTATGGATATTAATTAGTGAGTAGAGTGTAGAGAGTAAAGAGTAGTGTAGTTTGAAAAAGACTTTGTAGAAATTCCTTTTAGCAGTTTCTATTGTCCCTGTCACTTCTCTTTCACTTCCTTGTCACTTCCATTAAATTCCTTTCCAAAATTAATATTGACTATGAAAAATAATATAGGATACATGTTGCTCACCCTTTCGATGGGTTCTGCGATGTTCGTTGCCTGCAAGGACGACGACAATGGCGGATCGGCCTCCACGGACCGAGAGTTTATGACCATGTTCATCTGTGACAATACCCGTGGTAAAGGTGCCGACTACCCTTATAACTGTGGTCGCGATGCTGCCTATCCACACGGAAACACCATCCACCTCTACTGGTATGGCGTAAAGGATTGTGCTGGTTATCAGATACAAATGGCCATCCAGAACAAAGTCGCTTTGGGTCCATCGGCCTGGGAGGCAGTGCAAGGTACCAGTGACCTGTTGCTGGATACCATCGTCGGTCCAAACGTCTTGGATTTGGTCATCAAGGACCAGATGTACTCGACTGATTTCCGTTTTGCCATCCGTGCCCTTTCGACCAAGGATGATAACATCACCGACTTCTCGCATGCCTCCAACTGGTATGGTCACGGTGGCGGCCGTCAGTGGCAAGAGTATTTGGGAATCAGTACGTTGGACCGTTACGAGACCCCTTATGCCGTCTATGTAGATCAGTCGCAGACCACCGAAACGACCATGCACGTCTGCATCAACAGCAATGTGCTCGACTTCGTGAAGGGTTTTGAGAACATGAACGATGACATCTTTAACTCTATCCAGTCGTTAGGTACATTCACCAAAGAGGATATTTTGGCCAAGTTCGGCACCATCACCTCGAGCGACAAGGACAAGTTGGAGAGTTACTATGAGAACTTCAACATTGCCCCAGACGGAACGTTCGGCTACAAGTATCTGCAAGTGGCTCCATCGCCCAACAATCCAAATTCGACTGTGGGTGAGAAGTGGAAATATTATGAGATTACCGATGCCGACCGTGCTCGTGGATACATCGACATTGATGGACTTACGGCCAACTCGGTCTATGTCATCGACGTGATTGACCCCGCGGTAACGGTGCCTGTCGATGCCAAGTACAACACCTGTACCACCCGTTCCGACGGTAAACCAGGTGAGCCTATCCTCTTGAAGCACGATGAGTTGATGGCTAAGTATGGCACCAGCCGTTCCGACACATTTGCCGCCGCCGCCGACTATGATGCAGCTCCTATCAGTCCGACGTTGTACGACTTCATCTCCAACACCAACTATGCCGAGGGTCAGGCCTTCTATCTGGAGGGCGGCAAGACCTACTATCTGGATGGTAACGACGTGACTTGCAAGGGCTTCGTCTTGGCTACCGATCCCGCCGATGTGAAGCAAGGCAAGCGTGCCCGCGTCATCTGCGGTCTGGGCAAGAATGCTATGTACAACCAAGGCCAGAATGGCGAACAGTGGAACGGTTGTCCTTATTCGATGTAGAAGTTGGCCTTCTACGACATCGACTTCGACAACCCCAAGTGTTTCAACTATGGCGACAACGCTGCCGGCTTGGGTGGTGCATCGGGCAACTATTTCTTCAATATGTTCTCCAACGGTATGGCCGTTACCCTGGACAGCTTGGTCATCGAAAATTGCACCTTCAAGCGTCTGGTTCGCGGTTTCATTCGTGAGCAGGGTCCAAATTACAAGGTCTGGAACCATGTGCTCATCAAGAACAACCTCTTCTACGACTGCGGTTACTATACCAATGGCGCAGGTGGTTACGCTTGGGTGGCTGGAGCAGGTACCAACAATGCCACCAACCTCTTCAAGGACTTCAAGTTTGTGGAGAACACCATCTTCGATTGTCCATTCCCATCGCTGTTCAACCAATCGACCGATGGTATGCAATGGACCGCCGGACCATGGAATATCACTTTCGAGAACAACACGTTGGTGAACTTCAATACCCGTGCCAGTGGCGTCATCTTCAACTTGCGCGTCCTGCCAGACGGATCTGTATTCAACGTCAAAAACAACCTCATCTCGCTTTGCAAGCAGGAGGGCGACGAGCGTGTGCTCAATTCGTATGGTGCTGACATCCGCGAGACGATGATCCTCTCCGACGGTAGCGCTGCACACGTGACCTTGAACTTCGACAACAACTGGTCCACCAACAACGACTTGACCAATGGTTCCATCTTCAGCGAGAAGGCTTGGAGTTCGTCAAGCAACAGTTTCGGCACCTTGGTGAAGGATGGCACCGCAACGTTGAATGGTTCGCTGGACGTCAATGTGGCTAACATTTCAGCCCAGGAACTCTTCACCAGTCCTTGTCCACCACACAAGGCTGCCAGTGCCAACGACCAGAACATGCACCGTGCTGATGCTCTGGATGGTACTGCCACCACGCAGTACAACGTCAACCTCTACTTCAAGAACTTCGACAATGACATTGTAAGTCATGGAGTAGGTGCACAACGTTGGAACAAGAAATAATAATTGGGAGTAGTTAAAGAAGTAAAAGAAGATATCGCTTCGCTTAGAAGTTAACGGACGTTACTACGGAAGGACAAAAGTGTGTTGATTAGCTTCAACAATCGTCCGTTAACTCCATAGCCGCAGGCTGTTAACTCCTGCTAACTACCTCAATTAACTACTTTATCTCCTTTATCTTCTCGCTGAACGATTATCAATCGTTCTATTCGCTGCGAGGACTTTAACTTCCTAAAAAAAATGTCTGCTATGAAAAAGAACAATATATTTTTGTGTTTGGCATCTGCTTTGGCCTTGACGTTTGCCACGGCTTGCTCCGATGCGTGTGAGTATCTGGATACCGATACCGACAATCCGTCATTCGTCAAGGGGTATGAGGAGGGCTCCGAAGTGGGCCATCCCGAGTCGTTGGCTGCCACCAAGTGGGTGCGTGGCAATGGCTTGAAATACAATGCCTATGGTGAAGAGATACAGGGCTTTGTCGAGAGCATGGACTTCTTCAGCACCGACTCGGTTCGTGTGGTCATGAGCCAAGGTTGCACCGAAGGAACCTGGACCGACGACTCCAACACCGCCAAGGTGCCCAGCTACGTCTATACCTACTCTTCGGCCACTGGAACGGTGGAAATCAAGAAAGCCGTACAGAAGACCGATGCCAATGGTCGTACTTCCACCTCGTTGGAGAAGGTCTTCATTGCCGTTGTGACCCAAGGCAAGAAAGAGGTGCTCACGGTGTGCCATTATGGTGACACGCCTACCCAAACCTATTTGATTAGACAATAATGAATTATAAATGGTTCATTCAGGGCTTCGTGCCTTGGATGAACCGCAATATTAACTACTTAATCTATATTATTATGAAAAAAATCTTTACTCTTTTATGCGGACTTTTCTGTCTCGCAGGTGCTGTGAAGGCTGCCTCCACTATTGATGATGTGCAGGTATGTAAGCACAGCTATGTATTGGTTGGCGATGATTACACGAACAATGGAACTGAAAAGGTTGCCAAAGGTGCTGTTTACGGTGATGGTTATTTCTTCACTCCAACAGGTCATGATAAAGCAACCAACAAGGGTAGTGTTGATTTGTCAACGGCAGATGAACTTGGTATTGTAACTCCTGAAATTGTTGCTAAATACAGCGAGTATGGTACTCATCTTAATTCTTTGCGTTTGAAGGCCGCACAAGATGTCTTGGGAATGAAGGTAACTGCTGGTTCCAAGATTATTATTTTTTATGAGAAAAACAAAGATACGGATGTACGTTATCCAGTTGTGGCTAAAGATGAGAAGATAACAGAAAAACTTTCTTCGGAAGAGAATAATGTTATTATCAAGGGTGCATACGGCGGCAAGCAGATGGGTCGTTTCGAGTGGACTTCTGATGATGACCGTACTATTTACATTGGTGCCGAGAACCAGATTTTTGTTAGTTATTTGATTGTCGAGGCTAACGAGGCTCCTGGTACACCTTCTGTTAAGGTAGGTCCTCAGACTTACGACAATGGTCTCTGGTTCCGTGAGGTAACTTGCAAGCCAGTTATAGTGGATGTTGAAGGTGAGCAGATTGGTACCGTAGTTACTTATACTACCGATGGTTCTGCACCTACCGCTGAATCTTCCGTTTATTCCGAGCCAATCAAGTGCTACAAGGATATGGTAGTGAAGTTCCAGGCTTTCTACAACACGGGCG
Organism: uncultured Bacteroidales bacterium; assembly: GCA_902776605.1. Taxonomy (GTDB): domain Bacteria; phylum Bacteroidota; class Bacteroidia; order Bacteroidales; family UBA3663; genus Liminaster. The sequence goes on from CACYQQ010000052.1 coordinate 12,539, forward strand.
ATGGTACTGCTTCAGCAGAGATGATTTGTCCAAATGCTGACAATGAGGCTCCTGTATCGTTCATCTTCGATGCTCCATCCTTGGAGGTCAATGGTGCAGCCTTCACTGTTACTTCTCCATACGAGGGTGCTAAGAATTACTATGTAATGGCAGGTGATACCATCGAGGGCAATGGTGCTACTCTTACCGAGTCGGCTACTGTAACTGCTTATTCTCAGATTGTCAATGGTACCTACACAACCTTCACTACCAAGAGCGTTAGTGCAGACGTTTATGTCCTGAACGACATCAAGGAGGAGAAGAACATCACCGTCAGCGGTGCTGCTGTTGTTGATGAGGAGGCTACTGCAAACTCTACCGATGGTACTACTGTTTACAAGATTGAGAATGGTGCTATCACCGCCGACAAGATGGACTTCTTCGTCAAGAATCTGACCTTCGGTGCATTGGCTAATGTAGATGCTGCCAAGGCTAAGTATCAAGTTCCTGCTGGTCAGGAGGCTTACATCCAGATGAGCAACACCAACATCTCATTCAGCGTGGCTGAGGGTGACTCCGTTGAGATTACTGTAGTATGCTCAAAGAACTCTTGCAAGAACATTGACGAAGAGATTACTCAGGGTAAGGTAAGTGGTCAGGATACCATCAGTGCTAACCGTCAGTGCTTCGTCAACGTGGATGGTACGAACTACGGTGGTGAGGACTTGGCTCTCAACCCAGAGGGCAATGTCATCACCTTCCGCGTCGGTCTTGGCATCCACACCTTCCAGAAGTACTCTGGCACTGGCAACATCTTGATTTCTTCTATCAAGTTCGTGCCAATGATTGGCGCTGCTGGTGTTCAGAACCTTGCTGCTGCTGAGCAGAAGGTGGCTGCCAAGAAGGTCTTCCGCAACGGTCGTCTCGTCATCGAGACTGCTAACGGCACCTTCAACGCTGCTGGCGTTCGCGTGAAGTAATTCGGCCTCTACAAAGTGACTCAAGTTTCACAAGTATTGCAACTTGTTCACTTGAAGGTAGTAAATTGAGTAATATAATTTCCCCCTGCAACTCGTACCTGGGTTGCAGGGGGATTTTTTGTTCGACGTAAGTGGATGGGCGGAAGAACCAAAGTCCTTGTTGCCTATTTACTATTTTTGCGTAAATACGCATTTTTCGACAGTAGAGAATGAACCTTATAATTTCAAACTGTTTCTATCCAAGAGGAATTCGTAAATGTTCATATAGATGATTCCGTCGTCATCTTGATGTCGGCTGATGAGGTCTTCGGTGATTACAAATTTGCGAAAACTATCGTTTATATTCTTTAGACTTCGAATTTCCTGTTGTCGTTTCTCTTCGGAAGGCAATCTCAGAGCCGATTGTATATAGTATCTCTGGCTGCCTTTGTTGCAGACGAAATCCACTTCCAATTGCTTTCGGACACTTACGCCCTTGTCATCTTTTTCGTTTTTTACGACCACTCCCACGTCCACACTCATTCCGCGTTGTCTCAGTTCGTTATAAATGAGGTTTTCCATCATGTGAGTTTCTTCGTATTGACGGAAGTTGATACGTGCATTACGGAGCCCCAAATCGGTGAAATAGTATTTTGCAGGGGTGTCAATATAGCGACGGCCTTTGATGTCGTATCGGACGGCTTTTTCGATGAGAAAGGCGTCTTGCAGAAAGTCCAAATATAATTTGATGGTGGTATGGGATATGTTGCTGTGCTTTACCGTCTGAAACGTATTTTCCAGTTTGGTTGGATTGGTCAATCCTCCAATGGAGGAGGCAATGACGTCAATCAATTCTTCCAGATCCTCGTCGTTCTTAATGTTGTATCTTTCCTTGATGTCGGTCAGATAGGTGGTCGAGAATAGGCTTTTTAAGTATTCTTCTTTTTTTTCGGCAGTGGGGAACGCGAGTATCTTTGGAAGTCCGCCATACAGAAGGTAAGCCTCCAACGCTTGTTCGCGACTACCCTCGAATGCGGAGAAGAATTCACTGAAAGATAGTGGAGTAATGTGTATTTCGTCACCGCGGCCACGGAACTCGGTGATGACATCTTTCGAAAGGAATTTGGAATTGCTGCCAGTCACATAGACATCGGCATTATCAATTTTCAGATAGCTGTTCAAGACATCTTCAAAGTCACGGACGTGCTGTACTTCATCCAGCAGGATGTAGTACATCTTTTGGTCCTTCATTTGATTGTCAATATGGGCGAGAAGTTTGTCTGGGTCACGTAACTCTGCATGACGTCTATCTTCCAGGTCAATCTTGATGATGTGGTCGTCCGATATCCCTTCTTGCTTTAAGTGTTGGCAGAAAAGGTTGAACAACAGATACGACTTGCCGCAACGGCGCATGCCGGTCACCACTTTGATCATCCCATTGTGCTTGCTATCAATGAGTTTCTGTAGATGATAGTCTCGATTAATCTCCATACCTATTTACTTTTTTTGCGTAAATACGCATTTTTTGTTTGCAAAAATAGTGAGTTTATCGGATTTAACCAAATTCTTAGCTGCAATTTTTGCGTAAATACGCATTTTTCGCCAGTAGAGGGTGCGTTTTTACTGTTCGCGAGGGGATTTTTTTCCTGTTAGTGCAGTTTGGCGAGATACAAAAAAGACTCAAGAAGGAAGGGAAATCCTCTTGAGTCCTAATAGTTTAAGGAGAGTCCTAAGGGTTTAAGAAAGGAGGGCTTAGTCGTGCCACTCCTTGATGCGCTGTTCGTCGCTCAACTTACAGATGAGGAGGACGCCGTTGTGCTCCGAGACGATGACGTCGTTGAGGCCCTGGATGACTACCTGCTTGCCGTTGGGGACACGGACCATGCACCCGGTGCTCTCGATGACCTTGACCTGGTCGCCCACGACAGCGTTGCCGGCAGCATCCTGTGGCAGGAGGGTGTGGAGCGAACCCCAGGTGCCGAGGTCACTCCAGCCGAACTCGGAAGGCATGACGTAGGCCGACTGCGTCTTCTCCATGACGGCATAGTCGATGGAGATTTTGGGGAAGGTGGAATAGAGTTCATCGACCTTGGCCTGTTCCTGAGGGGTGAAGAGAGTAGGAGCAATCTGGTCCATGACGGCAGCAATCTCGGGGGCATGTTGACGGAGTTCGCTGACGATGGTCTTGACCGACCAGAGGAACATGCCGCTGTTCCAGGTGTAGCGACCTGTGGCGAGATATTGCTGAGCCGTGGCGAGGTCGGGTTTCTCGCGGAAAGCGGCTAACTTGCAGATAGGCAAGGAGCCACGGGCATCGTCGGCCGAGAGACTTTCGCCCTGTTCGATGTAGCCGTAGCCCGTCTCGGGACGGGTGGGTTGCATGCCGAGGGTGAGGATGCGGTTGCCCTGCTGGACGAACTCAATGCCCTGAGCGACACAGCGTTGGAAGGCGGCGGTGTCGGTGACCAGATGGTCGGATGCAGCCACGAAGATGTTGGCTTCGGGATCCTCTTTCTCGATCTTCCAGCTCACGTAGGCGAGACAGGGAGCGGTATTGCGCATGCAGGGTTCCAAAAGAATGTGCTGAGGATTGATGCCATGCAATTGTTCGGAGACCAGCGACTGGAAATTCTTCGACGTGACGACCCAGACATGTTCCAGGTCGATGAGACTGCCGAAGCGGTCGAAGGTCTGTTGTATCATCGTACGGCCACAGCCCATGATGTCGAGAAACTGCTTGGGACACTGAGGTGTGGACATTGGCCAAAAGCGACTACCAATGCCGCCTGCCATGATTACAAGATGGTTTGCCATATAAGTAGTTGTTCAAAAAATATCGTCTGTAGGTGGTTCCAAATTCTGGACACCTACTTTTATTGTGTTGTGCAATTTTGTGTGCAAAGATAGCGAAAAATGACTAAAAACGTGCTAAAATTGAAAAAAATATGATTTTTTCTTGTCAGTTTCATTTAAAATATGTATCTTTGCATCGGAAATGAGTGAAGAGAGGCGCTACTTACAGCGTTTCTCTTCAGTTTTTAATAAAGGACCCTCTCCCCGTTCTTCTCGCAGAAGGTTATCAACCTTCCGCTGCGAGGACCCCCATAATGGGGAGGAGATTATAATGAAACAATTAGCGCGGTTTGCTAAGTGAAAATTATAGTGGGGAATAGCTTTAGTGCCGAAGGCCATTAGCGTGCGAAGCACTTTTAGCGACTCGAAGAGTCATTTAGCGATTCTTCAAAAGGAGAGTCTTTTAGCGAATCCTGAAATAAATTCGTATGATTAACAAGCAAGACATAATTGATTTGGTGGACCAGTTCCTGCTGGAGACCGAAAGTGAGAGTTTCCTGGTGGACGTCACGGTGAGCCGCGACAACCAGATTGTGGTCGAGATTGACAACGACGAGGCCGTCGATATAGACGAGTGCGCCGCCATTAGCCAGTACATCGACCAACACATGGACCGCGACAAGGAGGACTTCGAACTGGAGGTGGGCAGTGCCGGACTGACATCGCCCCTCAAGGTCTTGCGCCAATACGCCAAGTTCGAAGGCGAGGAGGTGGAGGTGCTCTTGCGCGACGGCCATAAGTTGACCGGCACCCTGGGCGCTGCCGACGAGGAGGGATTTGACCTGCACTGGGTGACTATGGAAAAGGTGGTCGATCCGGCTACAGGCAAGCCCAGCAAAAAGAAACAGGAGGTGCAGCACGATGAACATCTGAAGCACTCCGACGTGAATCAAGTAAAATATATTATTAATTTCTAAATACACATACATCAAAAATGGCACCACGACAGAAAGAGGAGGTTATCTCTATGATTGATACCTTCCAGGAGTTTAATGAGTTGAAGAATATCGACCGAGCTACCATGATCAGCGTACTCGAAGACTCATTCCGTTCGGTATTGGCAAAGATGTTCGAGACCGACGAGAACTTCGACATCATTATCAACCCAGACAAGGGCGACTTCGAAATCTGGAAGAACCGTACCGTTGTGGCTGATGACGAATTGCAGAATGAGAACCTGGAGGTCAGCTTGAGCGAGGCTCGTAAGACCGTTGCCGACATCGAGGTGGGCGAGGACTTCACCGAGCAGGTACACTTCGAGGACTTCGGTCGTCGTACCATCCTGAACTTGCGCCAGACCTTGGCAGCCAAGATCTTGGAGCTCCAGAAGGATGTGCTCTACAACAAGTACAAGGACTTGATTGGCCGCATCACTACCGCCGAGGTCTATCAGATCTGGAAGCGCGAGATGCTGATGGTCGATGAGGAGGGCAATGAATTGAGCCTGCCACGTCAGGAGCAGATCCCATCGGACAACTTCCGCAAGAACGATCAGGTACGCGCCGTGGTGCTCCGTGTGGACAACACAAACAACAATCCAAAGATCATCCTCTCTCGTACCTCACCTATCTTCTTGCAGCGCCTGATGGAGCGCGAGATTCCAGAGGTGGCCGACGGCACTATCCGCATCGTCAAGATTGTACGTCTGCCAGGTGAGCGTGCCAAGATTGCCGTCGAGACCAGCGATGACCGCATCGATCCAGTTGGTGCATGTGTCGGCGTGAAGGGTGGTCGTATCCACAGCATTGTCCGTGAGTTGCGCGGCGAGAACCTCGACGTCATTCCTTACACCACCAACCCAAGCCTCTTCATCCAGCGTGCTTTGGCACCTGCCTCAATCTCGCAAATCCATGTGCGTGAGGAGAATAAGACCGCCGAAGTCTTCATGCGTCCGGAGGAGGTTAGCTTGGCCATCGGTAAGAACGGTGCCAATATCAAGTTGGCTTCCCTCCTGACCGGTTATCAGATCGACGTCTATCGTGAGGGCGATGGTGATGATATCTTCCTGGACGACTTTGCAGATGCTATCGAGCCATGGGTTATCCAGGCACTCAAGGGCATCGGTTTGGCTACGGCCAAGGCTGTCTTGGAGGCCGATCCAAAGTTGGTGGCAGACAAAGCCGACTTGGAGGAGGAGACCGTCGAAGACGTACGCAACATTCTTTCTAAGGAGTTCGAATAAGAGGCTTCGGCCTCTCGCCCCATCTCTCGCAGAGGGCGGGAGGTAGGTGACCAAACTTTTTTGAACATACCTATAATAAATTACGAAGCATGAGATTAAATAAGATAGCAAAAGATTTTAATGTCGGAATACAGACGTTGGTGGAATTCTTGGAAAAGCCATGACGAATGTAACCGACGAGCAATACGAGTTGTTGCGTAAGGAGTTCAACAAGGACAAGTCCGTCAAGGAGGAGTCTGAGCGTGAACGCCAGGAGCGTCAGCAGACTCGTGACAAGATTAAAGAAGAGACTCGGGCTGCCGCAGTACAGACTCCTGAGAAGGCTCATACGCCTGGTGAGGAGGAACTGGCACGTCGCCCGAAAGTGGTCGGAACCATCGACCTTAACCCCAAGAAGGCTGAACCCGAAGCCGAGGAGAAGCCTGCTGAACCTGTGGCAGAGACCCCGGCTCCAGCTCCGGTGGAGGAACAGCCAAAACCTGCTCCAGCCCCTGTTCAGGCTCCAGCTCCCGTGAAGGAAGAGAAGGTGAAAGCCCCTGTGGCTCAGCAACCTAAGCCTCAGGAGAAGAAACCTCAGGAAAAGAAACCTGAGCAGCAACCTGCCAAGAAGCCGAACCAAACGGCTATGGGGGAGCGCAGTCGTGACCGTATCAACAATGACCCATTGCCTGAATCGGCCCGTAACGGCGAGGTGTTCCGCACCGAGACAGCTCCATTGCCAAAGATTAACGTCGTGGCTACCATCGACTTGGACTCTATCAACCAGTCCACCCGTCCGAAGAAGAAGTCGAAGGAGGAGCGCAAGAAAGAGCGTGAGCAGAAAAATGCTGCCCAGCAGGAGGCACGCAACCGTCACCACGGTGCCCAGAAGGTCGATATCAACGAAGAGATCAAGAAGGGCAACAACGGCGGCGGTCGTGACAAGAAGAGTCATGGCGATGCTCGTCGTCAGGATCGTGACGAGTTGCGTCAGCACGGCAACAACAAGGGTAAGAAGAACCAGAAGTACGAGGTATCGGAAGAGGATATCCAACGTTCGGTTCGTGACACCTTGGCCCGTCTGTCGAACAAGCGTGACAAGAAAGATGTCAAGTACCGTAAGGACAAGCGTAATGCTGCTGCCGAACGTGCCGCCGAGGCCGAAGAGCAGGAAGCAGCACAGAGCAAGATCTTGAAACTCACCGAGTTCGTGACAGCCAACGACCTCGCTACGATGATGAACGTGCCTGTAGTCAAGGTCATCTCGACCTGTATGACTTTGGGATTGATGGTTTCTATCAACCAGCGTCTGGATGCCGACACCATCAACCTGGTGGCCGAGGAGTTCGGCTTCGAGACTCAGTACATGAACGAGGAGGTTGAACAGGAACTGGAGCAGGAGGCCGATACCGAAGATCAGTTGGTGACCCGTCCACCTGTCATCACCGTCATGGGTCACGTCGATCACGGTAAGACCAAGTTGCTTGACTATATCCGCAATACCAACGTCATTGCCGGTGAGGCCGGTGGTATCACCCAGCACATTGGTGCCTACTCGGTGAAGTTGAACGACGGCCGTCGAGTCACCTTCCTCGATACTCCTGGTCACGAGGCATTTACTGCCATGCGTGCCCGTGGTGCCAAGATGACTGATATCGCTATTATCATCGTCGCTGCCGACGACGGCGTGATGCCTCAGACCAAGGAGGCCATCAACCACGCTGCGGCTGCCGGTGTGCCTATCGTCTTTGCTATCAACAAGATTGATAAGCCAACCGCCAACCCCATGAAGGTGCGCGAGCAACTCTCGGCCATGAACTATCTGGTGGAGAGCTGGGGTGGTAAATATCAGGATCAGGATATCTCGGCACGCGACGGTCTGAACGTCGATCTGTTGTTGGAGAAGGTACTCTTGGAGGCCGATATGTTGGACCTCAAGGCCAATCCAAACCGCGAGGCCAGTGGTTCGGTCATTGAATCGACCCTCGACAAGGGACGTGGTTTCACAGCCACTATCCTGGTACAGAACGGTACCCTCCATGTGGGTGACGTCATGTTGTGCGGTAAGTATTATGGTCGATGCAAGGCCATCTTCAACGAACGTGGTCAGAAAGTCGATGAGGCCGGTCCCGCCACTCCAGTACAGGTGCTCGGTCTGAACGGTTCGCCTTCAGCCGGTGACCAGTTGCGCGTATTGCCTACCGAACAGGAGGCACGCGACATTGCCCAGAAGCGCGACCGCCTCTATCGTGAGCAGCAGTTGCGTACCACGAAGATCCTTACGCTCGACGAGATTGGTCGCCGCTTGAAACTTGGTGATTTCCAGGAACTCAACCTCATCGTCAAGGGCGATGTGGATGGTTCGGTGGAGGCATTGACCGACTCACTCATCAAGCTCAGCACCGAGAACATTCAGATCAACGTCATCCACAAGGCGGTGGGTCAGATCTCGGAGAGCGATGTGGTGTTGGCTGCCGCTTCGAAGGCCATTATCATTGGCTTCAACGTCCGTCCTTCTTCTTCAGCCCGCAAGTTGGCCGACCAGGATGGTGTCGATATCCGTACCTATTCCATTATCTATGACGCCATTGAGGAGGTCAAGGAGGCTATGGAAGGTATGCTCAAGCCTGTTGTCAAGGAGGAGATTACGGGTACCGCCGAAGTCAAGTCTGTCTTCAAGATCTCGAAGGTCGGCGCTGTTGCCGGCTGTCTGGTCAAGGAGGGCAAGATCCACCGCACCGACAAGGCTCGCGTCATCCGCGACGGTATTGTCATCTTCACTGGCGAACTTGCTGGTTTGAAGCGCTTTAAGGACGACGTCAAGGAGGTGGGCACCAACTTCGAGTGTGGTCTGTCGTTGGTGAACTACGATAATCTGCAAGAGGGTGACCTTATCGAAGCATTCGCTGAGGTCGAGGTGAAAGCGAAACTGTGAACATCTTTGACATCCTCATACTTGCCTTCCTCGTGATAGGCGTATCGGTCGGACTGTACCGCGGCTTCTTTAAGGAGTTGGTCGGTACAGTCGGACTGCTGTTATCGGCTATTGTCGCCAACCTCGTTTCGCCCTATGCCAAACCCTGGTTGGGCGACATGATTACCGACGAACTGGTGGCTTCTGTCGTGGTTTGGATAGTGACCTTCCTTTTGGTGCTCTTTGTTATGAACCGACTGGCCTGGTTGTTTGGCAAACTCTTTTCGTCGCTGAGCATCGGTTGGGTCAATCGCCTGGCAGGAGGATTCTTCGGATTGGTCAAATATGCCCTGATTGCCGCTCTGGTCATCTCGGCCTTGGAATTTGCGGCAGCGCATGTGGAGGGTCTGAAGTTTGCCGAACCGTTGCGCGAGAGTCGTATTGTCCCGATGCTCCATCACATCGTGGAGGTCATCATGCCGTGGGCTTCGGAACATATCCTGGGGCCGGCGATGGAAATGTTTAAACAATAGCAGACCCTCTCCCCAGTTTCTCCCCTCGGCTGAAGCCTCGTCTTCTCGCTGAAGGTTATCAACCTTCAACTGTGAGGACCCCCGTAATGGGGAGGGAGTAGGATGTTGAAATTTTCCCATCTATTCCAAAATGTTGTTATCCTATTTAAATAAAGGTGTCGTCGAGGCTGGATGTGATGAAGCGGGTCGCGGTTGTCTGGCTGGCCCGGTTTTTGCAGCAGCAGTGATACTGCCACCAGACTTCAAGAACGAGCTGTTGAACGACTCGAAGAAACTCACTGAGAAACAGCGTTATGCCTTGCGTCCCATCATCGAGAAGGAGGCCATCGCCTGGGCAGTGGGGGTGTGTGACAACAAGGAGATTGACAAAATGAACATCCTGAAGTGCAGCATTGAGGCCATGCATCGTGCCGTGCGTGCTTTGAAAGTGCGTCCCGAGTCCCTGCTCATTGACGGAAACAGGTTCTATCCTTTCGAGGATATCCCGCACAAGCGATATCTTCTCCTCGAACATAGCCGATGTATAGCGGCGGTGCATCGCCTTGAGGATGCGCGTCGAGCCGTTCCCGGCTTACAACTGGCGTGTCAACAAAGGTTATCCCACCAAGGATCATCGAGCAGCCATTGCCAAAGAGGGACCTTGCAAGTATCACCGCATGACGTTCCGGCTGCTGGCAGTCGAAGATAAAACTAACAACATATTCTCTGAATGAGTGAAGAAAAGAAATCCGAGGAGGTCCTCCGTGATTTGACCTCGGGCGAATATAAATATGGATTTACCACCGATGTCGAGACAGAGGTCATTCCGACGGGTCTGAACGAAGAGGTGGTTCGCCTCATCTCGCAGAAGAAGGGGGAGCCCGACTGGTTGTTGGAGTTCCGCCTGGAGGCTTACCGTTGGTGGCGGGAACAACCTCGTCCCGAATGGGGGCATGTCAAGTTGGAGGAGGTGGACTATGACAAAATCTCGTTCTACGCTGCCCCGAAGAAGAAGTCGGAGAACAAAGAGGTCGATCCTGAAATCCTGAAGACGTTCGACAAACTGGGAATCCCGTTGCACGAACGTGACATGCTGTTGGGTAACGGCGCTGCCACCGAAGGATCGAACATGGCGGTGGATGCCATTGTCGATTCGGAGTCGCAGACAACGACGTACCGTGACAAATTGGCCGAACTGGGCATCATCTTCTGCTCCTTTGGTGAGGCGGTGCGCGAGTATCCTGACTTGGTGCGTAAGTACTTAGGTAAAGTAGTACCCGTGCGCGATAATTATTATTCGGCGCTCAACTCGGCAGTGTTCAGCGACGGTTCGTTTGTCTATATTCCTAAGGGAGTGCGTTGCCCGATGGAGTTGGCCTCCTATTTCCGCATCAACAGTAGCGGTACGGGTCAGTTTGAACGCACGTTGATCATCGCAGACGATGAGTCGTATGTCTCTTATCTGGAGGGTTGTACCGCTCCGATGCGCGACGAGAATCAGTTGCATGCTGCCGTGGTGGAGATATATGTGCACGACCATGCCGAGGTCAAGTACTCGACCGTGCAGAACTGGTATCCGGGTGACAAGAACGGCAAGGGCGGTGTCTATAACCTCGTGACGAAACGAGCACTCTGTGCCGGTGATTTCTCCAAGATTTCGTGGACGCAGGTGGAGACAGGTTCCGCCATTACTTGGAAGTACCCCAGTTGCGTCTTGAAGGGCGACAACAGTCAGGGTGAGTTCTACTCGGTAGCTGTGACCAACAACTATCAGGAGGCCGACACGGGTACCAAGATGATTCATATTGGCAAGAATAGCCGCTCCCGAATCATCTCGAAGGGTATTTCGGCAGGTCATAGTCACAACTCCTACCGTGGTTTGGTCAAGGTGTTGCCGACGGCGGACGGAGTTCGTAACTACACGCAGTGTGACTCGCTCCTGTTGAGCAAGACCTGCGGCGCGCACACGTTCCCCATCATGGATATCCAGAATCCGACTGCCGTCGTCGAACATGAGGCTACGACCTCAAAGATCAACGAAGAGCAGCTCTTCTATTGCCAGCAACGTGGTATCAAAGAGGAGGATGCGGTCGGTCTCATTGTAGGTGGTTATGCCAAGGAGGTTGTCTCGAAACTACCTATGGAGTTTGCCGTCGAGGCGCAGAAGTTGTTGAGCCTGAGTATTGAAAATTCAGTGGGGTGATTCCACTCTGACTCCCTCGCGGGGAGAAAGTATCATCAAAATCTATTAACTTAAACATTTATTATTATGTCAGTAGGATTAATCGCATTAGTTGTTGTCGCAGTATGCGTCCTCTTTATCGTTGGAATCTATAACAACTTGGTTAAGTTGCGCAATAATCGTGAGAATGCTTTTTCCAATATCGACGTGCAACTCAAGCAGCGTTACGACTTGATTCCTAACTTGGTCAACTCTGTCAAGGGCTATGCTGCCCACGAGAAGGAGTTGTTGGAGAATATCACCAAGGCGCGCACGGCAGCTATCTCGGCTACCGACATCAACCAGAAGATTGCTGCCGACAATCAGCTCTCGGCTGCTTTGTCCGGTTTGCGTGTTTCGGTCGAGGCTTATCCCGACCTCAAGGCCAACCAGAATTTCCAGCAGTTGATGGCCGAACTGGCTGACATCGAGAACAAACTGGCAGCCAGCCGTCGTTTCTTCAACTCTTCGACCAAGGAGTTGAACAATGCTGTTCAGACCTTCCCAAGCAATATCTTAGCCGGTATGTTCGGCTTCAAGAAAGAGCCTATGTTCGAGGTCTCTAGCACCGAGCGTGCTACGATGGACAAGGCACCAGAGGTGAAATTTTAAGGTTGTAAGGTTATTAGGTTGTAAGGTTGTGAGGTTATAAGGTTGTGAGGTGGGTTACCTCGTGAGGTTAGAAGTTTAATCTCGAACGTCAATCATTTTGTATTTTACCTTAAAACCTCAGAACCTAATAACCTCAAACCCCAATAAAGATATGAAATACGTCGGAATCCATACTCAACAGGCCAGCAACAACATGAAGTCTATCCTTTTGTTGTTGTGTTTCCCCATGCTCGTGGTGGCGATGGTTTGGTTGTTCTGGATCATCCTTTCCTACAACGAAGAGACTGGTTGGGACTTGGATCTGGCCATCCAGTTGACGAAGGAGTCCTTGCCTATGGTCTTGGGAGTCGTGGCGGTGTGGTTTGTCATTGCCTATTTCATCAACGACATGACCATCCGACATGCCACGCAGGCGCATCCTTTGGAGCGACGGGACAATATGCGCGTATATAATATTGTCGAGAACCTCTGTATTGCCGGTGGTATGAACATGCCGAAGGTCTATGTGGTCGAAGATGATCAGCTCAATGCCTATGCCTCCGGTATCAGTGAGAGTACCTACGCCGTCACGGTAACGCGCGGCCTGCTCAACCGATTGGACGATAGGGAGTTGGCGGGTGTCATTGGTCACGAATTGACTCACATCAAGAACCGCGATACCCGACTGCTCATTGTGAGCATCGTCTTTGTAGGTATCTTCTCGATGATTGCGCAGATTGCATTCCGTATGTTCCTCTATAGTCCAAGTTCGTCGCGTCGCAGCAATAACAAAGACAACGGCGGTGGTATTGTGGTGATTGTTGTGGTCATGGTCTTGGCTGCCATCGCTTATTTCTTTGCCCTGTTGACCCGTTTCGCCATCAGTCGCAAGCGTGAGTATATGGCCGATGCAGGAGGCGCGGAACTTTGTGGCGACCCCTTGGCCCTGGCATCTGCCTTGCGCAAGATTTCCAAGGACCCAGGTTTGGACGATGTAGGTCGGTCGGACGTAGCGCAGCTTTTCATCTGCCGTCCCGACGAGATGCAGGAGAACTTCTTCGAGTCCACCTTCAACAATCTGTTCAGCACCCATCCAGATGTGAAAAAGCGCATCGCCTACTTGGAACAATTTTAATTGATAATGGACAATTTCTAATTGATAGGTTCCTGTGCCAACGTGATATTGACCAACCGTTGTATCGTTCCTGTCAATCCTTTGTCACATTCTTTTCAATTCCCTGTCACTTCCTTTGAAATATATTATTATATGTCACTTTTAGAGATAAAGAACTTACACGCCTCCGTCGGAGGTAAAGAGATATTGAGAGGTATCGACCTGACTATCAACCCCGGAGAGGTGCATGCCGTGATGGGGCCAAACGGTGCAGGCAAATCTACCTTGTCGGCCATCCTGACAGGCAATCCACAGTACGAAGTGACTGAGGGACAAATCCTTTACAAGGGCAAGGACCTCTTGGCCATGAAGCCAGAACAGCGTGCTTGGGAGGGCATCTTCCTCTCTTTCCAATATCCTGTCGAGATACCGGGCGTATCTATGGTCAATTTCATGCGCGCTGCGGTCAATGCACAACGTGAGTATCGTGGCGAAGCCCCCTTGTCGGCCACCGATTTCCTCAAACTGATGCGCGAGAAACGTGCTGTCGTTCAGTTGGATAACAAGTTGGCCAACCGTTCGGTGAACGAAGGTTTCTCGGGCGGCGAAAAGAAGCGCAACGAAATCTTCCAAATGGCTATGTTGGAGCCGACCCTTTCTATCTTGGACGAGACCGATTCCGGCTTGGACGTGGATGCCTTACGCATTGTGAGCGATGGTGTGAACCGACTCAAGAGTGCCGAGCGCAGTTCCATTGTCATCACGCACTATCAGAAGTTACTGGAGTATGTCCAACCTCAGTTTGTGCACATCGTCTATAAGGGTCGCATCGTCAAGAACGGCGGTCCCGAACTCTCGGATCGCATCTTTGCTGAGGGTTTTGATTGGATTAAGCAGGAGTTGGGCGAATAATTGTAAGTAAGTATGTCAGCTGAAAAGCAATATATAGAACTGTATCACAGTCAGAAAGCTCTGATTGACGCTCATGCTGCGCCCGTGCTCAATGCCTGCCGCGAGGAGGCAGCCCGAGTGCTTGCCGAGGTGGGTTTGCAACGGGCTAAAGACAGTACGCATGTCGATCCCGAGGCCGTTTTGTCGCTCGACTATGCCTTGAACCTGGCTCGACATGAGGTACCTACGTCGCGCGAGGACCTCTTCACTTGCGCCGTTCCGGAGTTGAGCACCCATGTGCATTTCTTGGTCAACGAGCAGTACGTGTCACTCAAGGAGCGTCCCGTAGCGAAGTCGGGCGATGACTCCACTTCCTACTATTGTGGTTCGTTGCGCGAGTTCGCCAACCTCTATCCATCTGTTGCTGCCCAATACTATAACCAATTGGCTTCCAAGCGAACAGATACCGGCAATGTCCGTTCCAAGCGCTACGAAGCCTGTTCCTTGGGCGAGAGTGCGCTCAACACCATGCTCTGTCAAGACGGTTTTGTACTCTATGTTCCTAAAGGTCAACACCTGGACAAGCCCGTCCAACTCATCAGTCTGCTCCGCGCGGTCGATGACTTGATGGCTGTGCAGCGTCTGCTCATCATCCTGGAGGCCGATGCCCAGGCCAGTCTCTTGGTCTGCGAACATGCCTCCCAGCTCCGCGACAACGTCCAACTGCTTAGTCTTCAGACCACCGAGGTCTTTGTGGGCAAACGTGCCATGCTCGACCTCTATTGCCTCGAAGAGCATCATGCACAGGTGACCCGTTTGGGCCAACTCTATGTGCATCAGGAAGCCGACTCCAACGTCGCCATTGGTCAGTATGCACTGACGACGGGACGTACCCGTAACCGTATCCAGGTGCAGTTGGCCGAACCAGGAGCTCAGTTGTCGCTCTACGGCATGGCCACGCTCGATGCTGCCCAGCAGTTGGACAGCTTGACATTCATCGACCATCAGGCGCCTCAGTGCACCAGCAACGAGCTGTTCAAATATGTGTTGGACGACCAGGCACGCGGCTCCTTCCTGGGTCGAATCTTGGTTCGTGAGGGCAGCGACAAGACCGATGCCCATCAGACCGACCGCAACCTCTGCCTCACCCCCGAGGCTCGCATGGTGGCCCGCCCCGAATTGGAAATCTACGCCGACGACGTCAAGTGTTCGCATGGCGCCACGGTGGGTCAGTTGGACCAACAAGCCATGTTCTATATGCGCACACGCGGCATTCCAGAGTCCGAAGCTCGCCTGCTTCTGATGTTTGCCTTCATGGCCGACGTCATTGACGGCATCCGCATCGAGCCCGTCCGCGACCGTTTGCGCCACCTTGTCGAGAAGCGTTTCCGTGGCGAACTCACCCAATGCAAGGGTTGTTCCGTCACCGCTGCACGCTGATCCGTTCCCATATAAACTATAGTGGCTATACCTCACGGATAGTATAGTTACTATAGTTTTTATTGTTACTATTATCCTGATCGGATATACCTTTCCCGAATAGTCTTTTACCACAATAACCCTATATTTTATGAAGAAACTGGAATTATTATCGTTTGTAGTAGCACTGCTGACTTGGGTGGGATGCTCCGGTACGGCTGTGGTACAAGTGCCCGAACAACCCAGCAAGCGAATGACCTTTGCTGCCCAACGTCTGGAGCAGGCATTGTCGCAAGCCAAAGTCCCTGCCGGAGAGTGGCAGATTGTGTTGCAGGAAGAAAACAAGTCGCCCAAGGAGGGCTTCACCATCGCTCGCGACGACCATCGCATCACCATCACCGGCAACGATGGCACGGGCGTCATCTATGGCGTGCAGGAATTTATTGACCAATCGCTGCAACCCTCGTCCGAAGGTGGTTATTGGACCCGTACTCAACCCTTCTCCGATGCCCCCGAGATGGTCTTGCGCGGCAGTTGCATCGGTCAGCAGAAGCCCTATTTGCTGGAGGGTCGCATGGTCTATGAGTACCCCCTGACCCCCGAACTCTTTCCTTGGTTCTACGACAAGCAGCAATGGATAGAGTATCTCGACATGTTGGTCGAGAACCGTATGAACTCGCTCTACCTGTGGAACGGACATCCTTTTGCCTCGTTGGTCCGACTGGACGACTATCCTTTTGCCGTCGAGGTCGATAGTGCCACCTTTGCCAAGAACGAGGAGATCTATGCTTTCCTCACCGAAGAGGCCGACAAGCGAGGCATCTTTGTCATCCAGATGTTCTACAATATCATTGTGTCTCAACCCTTTGCCGAGCACTATGGCATCAAGACGCAGGACCGCCATCGTCCCATCACGCCGTTGTTGAGCGACTATACCCGTAAGTCCATCTCCGCCTTCGTCCAGAAATATCCGAACGTCGGACTGCTGGTCTGCCTCGGAGAAGCTATGGACACGTACGAGGACGATGTCCAATGGATGTGCGAGACCATCATCCCCGGTATGCGCGACGGCCTCGATGCCTTGGCAGCGCGCGACCCCAAGTATGTCGGTTACGAACCGCCGCTCCTGCTCCGTGCTCACGATACCGACTGCAAGATGGTGATGGATGCCGCCCTGCCGCTCTACAAGAACCTCTACACGATGCACAAGTACAATGGCGAGAGCCTGACCACCTATCAGCCTCGTGGACCGTGGGCCGAGATACATCGTGGTCTGTCCAGCCTGGGCAGCACCCATATCGAGAACGTGCATATCCTGGCCAACCTCGAACCCTGGCGTTGGTCGTCGCCACTCTTTGTGCGCCGTACCGTCGGGGCGATGCACAGCGTGCATGGTGCCAATGCCCTTCACCTCTATCCGCAAGCCTCCTATTGGGACTATCCCTATACGGCCGATATGTTGCCTAACGGTCAGCGCCTCAAGCAGATAGACCGCGACTGGATGTGGTATAAGGCTTGGGGCCGATATGCCTGGCACCAGCAACGCGACAGCGTCGGCGAGGACCAGTATTGGGACACGCAGTTAGCCAACCGTTTCGGCACTTCGCTCGACAATGCCGCCCATATCCGTCAGGCCTACGACGAGAGTGGCGAGATTGCACCCAAGCTGTTGCGCCGCTTCGGCATCACCGAGGGCAACCGCCAGACGTTGCTCCTCGGTATGCTCTGTGCGCAGTTGGTCAACCCCTACAAATATACTGTCTATCCTGGGTTCTACGAGAGTTGTGGTCCCGAGGGAGAGAAGCTCATCGAATGGGCGGAGCGCGAGTGGAAACACGAACCCCACGTCGGTGAGTTGCCGCTCGACATCGTGGCACAATGTGTGGAGCATGGCGAGAAGGCGGTGGCCGCTATCGAGTCGGTCAAACCTTCGCAAATCGCTGCTGCACAGCGCGATGAGTTCATGCGCCTGCGCAACGATATGTATTGCTACCGCGCCTTCGCCTACGCTTTCCAGTACAAGGTCTTGGCGTGCCGCAAGGTGCTCGATTACCAATGGAGCCACGACCTCAAGTATCTGGACGACGTTGCTCCGCTCTTGCAGCAGTCTATCGACTGGTGGAAGAAGTTGTGCGACTTGACCAAGGACACTTACCTTTATGCCAACTCCATGCAGACGGCACAGCGACGCATCCCTGTGGGTGGCGACGACGGCCTGAACAAACACTGGTCGGAGATGCTGCCTTACTACGAGAGCGAACTGGCCTGCTTCGAGCGTAACCTGTTGACCCTCAAGGAGCAGGCCGCTGGCGGTACGGTGGCCGAAAAGGCTGCCATCCAGCCGCTGCGCCCCGCCCCGGTCAAACTGATTGGCAACTATGTGCGCGGCACCCTTCGCGAGGGGTCGGTCCTCATCACCGACAAGCCGCAGAATGCCGTCGAGGCCCTTGCCGACGAACTGCGTGACCTGGTGCCCATCCTGTACGACAATGCTCAACAGCGCAAGCAGACCTGCATCATTGAGTTCGAATCGGCCGAGCCTGTCCAACTCCTGATAGGTTATTATCGTGACGATCAGCGCAAGTTCGCACCGGCTCCGAAGTTGGAGATCGATGCCTCGGCCAACGATTACGGCCAGGCCGAACCGGTCTTGGTGGCAGCTCTGCACATGACGGGTATGCCGTTGGTCAATGTCCATGCCTACCATTTCCCAGCCGGACATCACAGTCTCACCTTGCCCAAGGGTCTGACCCTGGTGCTCGGATTCACCTCCGACACCATCCAGCCCCGCAACGTCGGTCTGGCAGGCAATGCCGACACGATGGAGTGGTTGTTCAATTGATTCAGATTCTTTTTTGCCCCCCTTAAGACCTACCTCTGACAGTCTCTTGCGGTATTGATCGGGTAACTATCGGGTATCGATTGGGTAACGATTGGCGTTCGATTGAATCGACTGAAATCAATCACCGAATTAAGACCAAATATTGCCCCTTTTTTTACCATTGCATGACCGCGAGGGTGGATGGTGGGTAGGTCTGGATACCGGCAAATTTCTTTGCGCCTCATGAACTAAACACATTATGTTCTTATGAAACGATACTTTTTGTTCCTTGCTCTTTTGCTGTCGATGCCGTTGGCGTCGGCACGAAGTCTGGTGCTGCACCTGACAGACGGCACGCAGGTTTATTATGTCATAACCAGCAGCGACTATCCCCACATGGTGCTGCAAGCCGATGGTTCGTTGACCTGTAACGGCGAACGTTACGCCGTGGCCGATGTCAAGTCGTTCCGCTTGAGCACGACCGACTACGCGGGTGCCGACGGTACGCGACAAGGCGCCTCGGATATCCTTGTGCTTCAGTCGGATAACCTCTTGGGGCAAGGCGAGGTTCGCGTGTGCGACTTGGAGGGTCGTGTCGTGGCCGAGGGCAGGGGCGAGGCATGTCTGGCGGCTCTGCCGGCCGGCGTCTATGTGGTAAGTCAGGGAAGTAAAACTGTGAAAATCTGTAAGCGATGAGAAATCTTAGTGTGTTGTCGGTCAAGACGTTATTGTCTGGGTTATTGTGTGTTTCGGCTCCGTCGTCGTGGGCGCAGCATCCCGACACGTTGTGGTTCAAGTACGATAACCGCTTCCTGCCCAACAAGTGTTGGCGAGTGGCGGACTACGATACATTGTTGTTCCAGACCTCCATGGCGCGTGGTGTTTCGGCGCAGGAGGGCAAGGCGCCGTTGCTCATCTCTTACCCCAAGAATACGGAGCCGGGGCAGTTCATGTTCACCCGTCCGGGGCGTTATCTCTATCGGCCATCGAGCATGAACTGCGACTTCACCAACAGCAATAGTCAGTGGTGCTTTGAGCGCTCGAAGGAGAGCGAGCACTTCGTCGTCTTCTGGGAGAAGGGAGTCAACTTCGACCAGAACTACATCCTGGAACGTGCCGAGCGCGCTTGGGATGTGTATGTCAATCAGTTAGGGTTTCTCACCCCGGGCCAGAGCAAGGGAACAGACAACTACAAGATTGTGATGCGCATGTACAATAGCGGTGACTGGATTGCCAGCGGAAGCGGTGAGGACAAGGCCGTCGGCACACTCAACCTCTCGCCATCGGCCTATCAGGCACGCGGTGGACATACCGTAGCACACGAGGTGGGTCACACCTTCCAGTATCTCACCGACGTCGATAACGGAGCCAATGGCCGACACGGTTTCGGCTGGGGTTTTGCTGCCGACGGGTCGGGCGACAACTGCTTCTGGGAGGATTGCGCTAACTGGCAGGGCTACAAAGTCTATCCCGAACGGCAGTTCTCGGACGGCGAATATTTCGAGGCCTATATGCGTACGTGCCACCTCAACCTGCTGCACGAGGATGCCCGATACAACAACTGTTACTATCAGGATTACCTATGTCAGCTCTACGGGCAGGACTTCATCGGCCGACTGTGGCGAGAGAGTAACTTCCCCGAAGACCCTGTCGATGCCATCCGGCGCATCCAGGGACTCAGTCAGGACGACTTCTCGAAAGTGATGTACGACTGCTTTGCTCACATGTGCACCTGGGACATCGACGTTGTCCGGACGTATGCCAAGCATCGCGTCGGCGCTCATCCGTTGCGCCTCCAGGCCGTCACGGTGGAGGGTGAAGAGTGGTACCAGCCATCGGCAGAATACTGTCCTCAGAACTATGGTTACAACATTACGGAACTGAAACTGCCCGTTGCCGGTACGACCTTGAAGATTGATTTCGAGGGCTTGGTCAACCAGTCGGGTTATAAGACCGTCTATGCCGACCGCGCTGGTTGGCGTTGGGGATTGGTCACCCTGATGGCTGACGGCACGACGCAGTACGGCGAGATGCAGTCGGCCAAGTCGGGCAGCATCGAATATACCGTTCCTGCCGATGCCAGCCGCCTCTGGTTGGTCGTCATGGGTGCGCCTACGCAATGGTGGCACCATGAATGGAGCCGTTGGGCAGATGCTCCCGCCACCAACGACGAGCAGTGGCCGTATCGTGTACGCACCCAGGGAACGAGTCCCGTCGGGTTGCAACACACCTACACGGATGCCGATTTCCCCGCCGATTACCAACGTCATGACACCACCATCGTGGTCCATGCCAACCTGGCAGCCAGCAGTACCAGTTACAGCAGCGTCCGTGTGCAATATGACATGGATGCCATCAGCGAGGCGTTGGGCGTGACAACGTCGCAGTTGCACACCATCATGGTCGGCAGCAACTATAACCCCCGTTTCGCCGGCGCCAATCCGTCGGGCACGTTGACCAATTCGACCACCACCACTACGAGCAGTGCCACCTGCTACGGCCACTGGTTCACCACGGCAGGACTGGTCACCAACTATGGCAGCAGCTCTGCCATCTTTGCCGAGATGTACCCTGCCTCGTATGAATGCAATGTCGGCCAATACCCAGGTCGCCTCACGGCGGGCAAGACCTACACGGTTCGCCAGGTCGTCCTGTACCGTCCCGCTGGCGGCAAGACCTACCGTGCCACCATTGAGGTGCACCTCCATGTGCTGGCGGAATAATCTAGTGGATTAATCATAATAAAAGGGTTTAGACCACGAAATGCACGAAAGGAATGAAAAATGCCTATTCGGTCAAGTAGTTCCTATACCAACATTATAGCTTAAATATATGGTCAACCCACCTGCGTTCCTCTAACCGTTAATGCCATGTCGACAAATAAGAACGCGCAATTGCGATACCAAATATTAGATAGATGTTTCAGCAATTTCTACGAACACTATGGAATCGAGGATTTGCTGAATGCTGTTAATGAACAATTGTTCGATTTATATGGTACAAGAGTAAGTCTCCGTCAGATAAAGGAAGATATTCGGTTCATGCGAGACCGTATGTCTTTCAACGCTCCGATTGAGACTTATCCTTTGGAGGGTAAAAAATGTTACTATCGTTACTCTGACAAGCATTATTCTATATATAATAATGAATTGTCCGTTTCGGATTTGACCAAGCTTCAATCCACTATTGACATGTTGTCTCGCTTTAGGGGAAGTGCCGCAAATGTCTGGTTGGAGGAGGTCATCTCTAATCTGGAGTATCGTTTTGGCTTGAAATCCAATGCGGAACATCTAGTATCGTTCGAACAGAATGAAAAACTAAAGGGTTTGGAGCATTTGGCTAATATCATTGACGCGACTGTCAATCATCAAACGCTACATATACACTATCTCACTTTTGAGAAAAGAGAACTAGTCATGACTCTTCACCCTTATTACATTAAACAGTATAACGGACGTTGGTTTCTCTATGGCTTGAATGATGAAATGGATAGATTAAGTAATTTGGCATTAGACAGAATACAAAGTTTTGAGCTATCAGAAAAATCATTCAAGAAGAATGAACAATATGATTTCTCCACATACTTTGATGATGTAGTCGGAGCTACAGTTCCAAGGGAAGAGGTAAAGAAAGAGACTATAGGTTTGCGGTTCACGGAAAAACGCTTCCCTTATGTATTGTCCAAACCTATCCATAAATCCCAGCAAGTAGTAGATGAGAGCGGTTGCGTGATTGAAATTCAAGTCCGTCCAACAAGGGAACTCGACCAACAGCTTTTTTCATTCATTCCTGACGTTGAAGTGCTCTATCCTGAGTGGTATAGACAGCATATTCAGGAAAAAATTGAAGAAAACTTAAAAAAATATTTATCAGGGAAGAATGGCTGCACAGATGATGCCTACCTTTGCACTCGATAATGGTTATTGTTTAATCTAAATTTGTTTGTATCATGAACAAGATGAACAAAGAAGTGTTGGAACAGTTGTTGAAGAATTTGGCAGCAAATGTGGGTTATGACTTGATTTCTAATCCATTTGAAATACCCTTTGCAGAGAGTAGTATAGAGACTTTGCCTGATGCGGAAAGATTATTCTGGCCAGTTCCTGCCTCTGTACTGAATGACAAGGAACATTTGGAGTTCAGAAAGTTATGTGTAAAAGCCGATGTCATTGATACGGTTTGTGTCACCCAATATGCATGGCCTACAGAAGACGAAGATAAATTGGCAATTCTTTTGATAGATATGTCTCGTCGTCGTAGAGGCAGTATTAAGTTCGTTGATGCTGCCAAGTGGAATATTTCTGAAGATAATGGCATGGCTGCTGTCTGCAACTTGCTGATTCACGATTTGTTCCCAGGGGAGGATTTGCTCGCTTTCCAGATGGGTGAAGATTGTATGGATGTGGAGTTAGACCAGGCTTGGAATGAACAAGTGTGTATCTGTGCTGCTTGTGATGTGGAAAATGAACTTGAGTCTTTGCATCCCAATGACTATTTATATAACCTCTATTCAAGTGTGGACGGAGAATCTTGTCGTGTTTGTGATGTTTTTGGCATAGAATACCCCGTAGTTAGAGAGCAAGTTTCACAATTAACAAGACCTGCTATTCTACTTTCTGTAATAGGGAAGCTATCTCCTCAAATTATTGAACCAGGGATGGACGTAAAAGCCATAGATTTCGAAAATAAAATGCTTCTTGCCGATGAACCTTTTGAACATTTTAATATTTTTTCTAGTTTGGTCGATTCGGAAATAGATTACAAATGTGCTTTACAGCAATTGGAGTCTGAAGAAGTATTGCGCCAGCTGCCAATCACTCGTCGGATTACATATTGGAATATGTGTCGAGTCCTTCTAAATACGAATGGTCTATATGTGAAGAACAATTCAAAGGAAGGGTCAAATAGTACTCAGAAGGAGAGCGATGAAAGCGAGAAAACGTCTGAGAAGTCATAATGAGAGGAGGTAAAGCTATGGGAAATATTAAAGTACTATGGATGAATAATGGGGAAGAACGACTCCAAAGTTATGTGAATGAGGCTTCCTTGAATGGAATTG
>CACYQQ010000053.1 GCA_902776605.1 uncultured Bacteroidales bacterium
GCTACGAGGAGCAGATCGTTCCCGTATCTGGACAGACACAGTTCAGCATCAAGCTGAAGGAAGACGTCGCTCAGTTGGAAGACGTTGTAGTCATCGGTTACGGCACCGTCAAGCGTCGTGACTTGACGGGTTCGGTTGCCTCTATCGGAGGTGACAAACTCAAACTCAATCCTGTTTCCAATGTGGCACAGGCCTTGCAAGGTATGTTGCCAGGCGTATCGGTCACTTCACAGGATGGTCGTCCAGGGGCATCTATGAACATCCGCGTGCGTGGTGGTAACTCCATCACTCAGAGCAACGAACCTCTCTATATCGTGGATGGTAACCAAGTCTCTTCGATTGACGATATCCCAGCCGACAATATTGAGTCGATGGATGTCTTGAAGGATGCCTCTACTACCGCTATTTATGGTAGCCGTGGTGCTAACGGCGTTATCCTCATCACCACCAAGGGTGCCAAGGAGGGTAAGACTGTGGTACGATACGGCATGTACTATCAGACCAAGAAGAATGCCAAGGAGTTGGAGGTGCAGAATGCACAGGACTATCTCTATTGGAACTGGGCATACGCACAGGATTACAACTATACAGCGGGGAAGACAGCCGCAGAGTTCTATGGTTCTACCTTAGGCACCGCTGTAGCTCGTACTTTCGGTCTTGGCAGTGCTTATGGCAACCACTATGCCGACTATGCTAACGTCGATGCCCACAACTATGTGGACGACTTGATGCGCACGGCACACAGCTGGAATCACGAAGTGAGCGTCAGCGGCGGTACTGAAAAGACCAAGGTCTATGCCGCACTCAACTACTTGAATGACGAGGGTATCCGTATCCAGTCAGGTTTCAAGCGTATCAGCGCCAACTTGAAAGTGGACCAGAAGATCAACAAGGCCCTCTCCATCGACCTGGATGCCCGTTACAACGAACGTGGCTATGATGGAAGTAAGTTCGACATGGCCACTTCGGTTTATCGTTACCGTCCTATCGACAATCCGTTGGGCGATGGCGATATCAATACCGGTTGGGGAAATGCCTCTCCAAACTTGGACGAGTCACGTAACCCATTGACTATCTTGGATAACTATACCGACAAGAATCGTCGTCGCAGCATCCGTATCAAGACGGGTCTCTCTTGGCAGGTTATCAAGGGCTTGAAGTACCGTTCAGAGTTCTCTTTGGCACGTAACTGGTCGGAGAAGCATGCTTGGAATGCCGGCAACAATCCTACCGACGATACTCCTTACAGTGTATTCAAGAATACCAAGGGCGACGGCTATTTCTCTCGTTTCACCAATACCCTTACCTACGATATTCCTTTGGGAAGTGAGGACCATACCTTCAACGTCATGGCAGGTCAGGAGTTGATTGTCAACAAGTCGAACGAGTCTGTTTTCACGGGTTATGGTTATCCTAAGGGCTTTACTTATCGTGAGGCTACGGGTCGTCCCAACGAGACTGGCTATGCTCCGAATACCGAGGGTAAGGATACCTATACAGGCAAAGTGGGTGACAAAGATAAGACCTCTTCTTTCTTTGCCCGTTTGAACTATGCTTACAAGGGTCGTTACCTCTTGACGCTCACCGTTCGTGAGGATGGATCTAACAAGTTCAAGAGAGATGAACGTTGGGAGACTTACCCAAGTGCCGCTATTGCTTGGCGACTCAGCGACGAAGCCTTCATGGAGGATGCCAAGGACATCGTGGACAACTTGAAGTTACGTCTCTCTTATGGTACCGTAGGCAACGACAACATTAAGTCTCACCTCTTTGAGGCAGTATGGCAGCCTGATTATGTAACTGTAGATGGAAAGACTGTCAAGACTTGGAAATCAAGCGAGTATAAGCCTAATCCAAAGCTGAAGTGGGAGAAGACCATCGACCGCAATGTCGGTCTCGACTTTGCTATCCTGAATGGTGTCGTTCGTGGTAGTGTTGATGCTTATTGGAATTCGACCGACAACAACTTGTTCCAAGTTCCTGTAAGCCAAAATACTGGTTACATCTACGAGTTCCGCAATG
The DNA here is from genome assembly GCA_902776605.1 of uncultured Bacteroidales bacterium. GTDB lineage: Bacteria > Bacteroidota > Bacteroidia > Bacteroidales > UBA3663 > Liminaster. The sequence continues at coordinate 2,023 of CACYQQ010000053.1, forward strand.
TAGGAGAAACCTCGAACAAGGGCTTCGAGGTGAACGTCAACTACGACATCATCCGCACCAAGGATTTCAATTTAGGCATCAGTGCCACCTACAACTATAACAAGAACAACATCGAGTCTATCGGTGAAGATGTGCAGGCCAGTGCCCATACGGGTTGGGGTTCTACCATGCGTATTCCTTATTATGACTACATCGTAGAGGTGGGTCGTCCTGTCGGTATCATCCAGGGCTTTAAGTCGGCTGGTTACTACACCGTGGATGACTTCGACTACAATGCTGACACCAAGACTTATAAACTCAAGCAAGGTGTGCCCGACCAGCGTCTGTTGAACTACTCATCGGGTGTCTCTTCTTTGGCCGATGCCAACAACATCATCAAGGGTGAGAAGCAGCGTGCGTTCCCAGGTGCTATGAAGTTCGAGGATAAGAATAACGACGGTGTTGTCGATCAGAACGATGTCCAGATCATCGGTGAGACTCAGGCTAAGCACAGTGGCGGCTTTGGTATTACTGCCAGCTACAAGTGGTTCGACCTCTCGATGAACTTCGCTTATCAGATTGGCGGCAAGGTCTATAACGCCAATGCCATGTACTCGATGATGGGTAACAAGGATAACAGCCTCGGTCAAAACCGCTTGGCTATTGTTTCCGACTGCTTCAAGAACTATGCCTTGGATGCCAATGGCGACCTCGAACTGGTGACCGATCCTGACCAACTCCGCCAGATCAACAAGGGCACCAAGTATGGTAGCGCCTTCTCGGAGTATGGTGTTGTTTCTTCCGAGTTCGTCGAGGATGCTTCTTACCTGCGTCTCAACACTTTGACCATCGGTTACACCGTTCCTGCTGTCTGGACCAAGAAAGTGGGTATCAGCAATGCACGTGTTTACTTCACGGGTGGTAACTTGTTCTGCCTCACAGGCTATTCAGGTCTTGACCCTGACGTAAGCACTAATACCGATGCTGGAGGTAAGGGTTTCCCAACACCTAACTATGACTATAATGCCTATCCAAAGGCTCGCACCTTTACGGTCGGTATGAATGTGACTTTCTAAATCAGAGGTGTTTTCAATTAAAAGATCATTATTATTATTATGAAAAAGATATATTATCCTATCCTCTGTTTGGCTGGATTGCTTGGCACGACAGCATGTGATGACTTCCTGGATGACAAATCTCCGTCTGTAGTCACCCCAGAGGATGTGTTCAAATATGAAGAGACGGCCAATGCAGCCTTGATCGGTGTCTATGAGGCATGGCGAGCTGCTTGCCAGTCGCAGTTCTTTGGCGATGGTGTCTATTATGCAGCCGACGTGTGCGGTTCCGACATTGAGCGTCACCCAGAGAAGTTCACCAATCAGCCCGCTCGTCACTATCCAGAGTGTTTCTACCAGAATGGTAGCTATACGAACCAGTACAACCTCTTGGGTTACTTGTCTGAGGCTGGTGGTCCTTATACGGTTGGTTTTTCCATTATTGCTCCTGCCAACAGTATCATCAGCAATACCCGCGACTTGGCCGATGTGAAGAAAGCTTTGGAGGAAGGCAAACCAAATACTGCCAGCCAGATGTATGGTGAGGCTGTTTGTGCACGTGCAGCCGCCTATCGTGAGATGATCCGCATCATGGGAGACCTGCCATTGGCTACTCCCGACATCGTTACCGACGGTTTGGTTTCGCGCTACATCATCTACGATCAGTTGATTGCTGAGTTGGAAAAGGTCATCCCTGTGATGTATCGTGTAGGCGAGAACAGCAGCATGACCAAGAACAAGTTCTCTCGTACTTTTGCCGAAGGCATGGTAGCCCGACTCTGTCTCGATGCTGCTGGTTACCAGACTCGCCGCAACGACATGACTTACTACTATGGCAGTGAAGTCGATGGCGTATTGGAGGGTGATGCAGTTCATTTCGAGGACTTAGGTACTCCTAACAGCAGTGCCAATGCCTCTTATGGTCGTCCCGACCGCTGGCGTCAGTATGTCGAGAAGGCCAAGAAGTACTTCAAGGAGGTCATCGACAACCCAGGTTCTGCCAAGTTCTATACCACTGACCCGCGTAAGGATGGTGCCAAGGGTCAGAAGTTCGACAATCCTTACCAGTACTTCTTCCAGCAGATGAACAACTTGGAGTATGCCGATGAGTCCATCTACGAGTATGCCATGACGCAGGGTGTCGGTAATGATGCGCGTCCTTATTCCTTTGGCCGCGTTTCTTCGGGAGGCGGTTCTAATGCCTTCCCTTGCAAGGCCTATGGTCAGGGTCGTATCAATCCTGCTTTCTATTGGGGCATGTTCGATCCACTGGACAAACGTCGTGATGTCAGTGTCTGTGTGACTGGTTCGACGGGTAAGGGTTCCGAGAAGTTGATTCCTTTCAACCCAGGTTCCAAGAGCGATGGCGGTGGTCTGACGCTTAACAAGTGGGACGAGAACCGTATGGCCAACCCATTCGCTGTCAAGCAGCGTCAGTCAGGTATCAATGGTCCATACATGCGTATGGCCGAGATTTACTTGGGTTATGCCGAGGCATGTGCTTGGTTGGGTCAGGATGGTGAGGCCAAGCCTTATCTCGCTTTGGTGCGCGAACGTTCGTTCCCTGCAGGTAAGGCCAATACCGATGCCTTCATTGCCAAGAGCGGTTCAATGTTGAAGGCCGTCGTTGACGAGCGTGGCTTCGAATTTGCTGGTGAGGGTGATCGTCGTTGGACCTTGATCCGTACCGGTTTGATTGGCGATGCCATCAAGAATATCAAGACCCTTACCGCCAACATGATTGCCGGTCTGGAGACCAATGGTTACTACCAGTTCGACAACGGAAACTTCATTTCCGCTTATGTTTGGACCAAGTTGGTCGATGCTAAGGATTCTGTAGGTTATCGTCTTACTACTCAGTGCCCAGAGGGTAAGGAGGATGATCCAATCCTCTTCCCTGGTTGGCGTGGACAGAATGATGACTGGTCGGCTGCTGGTCTGAAGTGCGGTGTCACTGAAGCCAATATTGAGAAGAACCTTTCTGCTGGCAATAATACGAACCTCGCTATCAAGGGTCTCTTCACTTATATTGATCCTGCTGGACCCGAGGCTGCTGCCTTGGAGGCCGAAGGCTACACCAAGCAGGAATATGGTGCTCAGTTGGTTTCCAACAAGGCGGAGTACCTCGACAACCTCTTCCTGGATTACGACTACCAGAGTGCCCCTGTCTATCTGTGGCCTCTCACACCTAACACGATTCTTACTTCGAAGGGTGCCATCACCAATGGTTATGGCTTCAAGCAGGAGTAAAAAGAAGCCCTCTTTCCTCTTTCTTAGGGTGAGAGTTATAATTCCAAAATAATTAGAGCCTCTTGACGCATCGTTCAAGAGGCTCTAATTATTTTCAGATAGCATCGCTATGCAGAGATCAGAACTGATAACCTAACGTGTAAGAAAAGCGTTGCATGACGGTTCGAAATCTTGTGCTGGTGATATGATCGGAATGAGATGACCTGTGAAAGGTGAAGTCGAGCAGGATGGCACCTTTTTTCAATGGAACGGATAAGCCGGCACCAGCATAGAAGCCATGGAACAACTTGGAGGCTGTGTATTCTACTTCTTCGCCACCTACTTCACCACCTTCCCAGTAGAGGTTCATGGCATAGCCTGCATGAATGCGTGGTTGGACAGGGAGCTTGACAAACTGGTAACCAAAACCAGCTTTCAAGGCCACGTCATTTATAACTACTTTGTATGGGACGGGGCGTAATTCATATTCGAATGTAGCAGGGTTAAATTCGTATCCATCTTCTGCACCATCCCATTGAATATGATACAGGGAGAGGATGGCCTCACCATAGAGCCCAGGTTGTATCTTTTGCATAAAGGCTTCCACGCCGACGCTGGCGGTCCAGCCTTTTTTGAAGGAGTCGTTGTCAACGCCAGGGAACCAGATATTGGTCCAACCATATTGCAGCAGACCTGCCTGCACCGTGATATGTGCCGAGCGGTCGTTCTTAGGCATCACCTTGCTACGATATTCAAGAATCTCGCACTCCCCATCGGGGCAGACCTCGTGGTTGTAGTTGACCACAGCTTTGGTGGCAACGTCGCGGGTCAGGTCGTTGCGCCAAAGCATCTTTTGGGTGCTTTCACTTTCACGGGTCATGGCAAATGCCTGGTAGAGGTTCTTGCGACGAGCCACTTTGGAAACGGTGTAGTTTTGTTCTTCGAACTGAATCAATTCTCCTTTCTCGTCCTCCAGATAATAGATGTTGTTGTGGATGGTGCTTCCTACATAGTAGAGGTTGAGCTGTCCGCGCACTACATATTCGAGGAAGAGGAGTTTGCCATCGGGTGTGTGCTTGCTGACGTAGTAACGGCCGTTCTCCAGAAAGCGGTAGGCCTTGATTTCACCGGGCTGGAAGTTGGTGAAGTCGGAAGTGCCGTCCTGGTGGAAGAGGCAGTTCTTGGCATTCATCTCGTCGGTGCGGTAGTCGATGTCTCCGTGCAGGGTGTCTCCTTGGAGCGTGATGACGATGCCTTCGCGCAGATTGATTTGTCCCATGCCCAACGTGCAGAGGGAGAGGAGAATAAGGGTAAGAAATACGTTCCTCATAACAGAATTGTAAGGTGTGTAAGATTAGTAATTTGTGTTTATCGATTCGTCCCAAAAACACTGGATTGTATGGTTTTTGTCTCTAAACGGCTGCAAAGATAGAAACTTTTCGTCGAAAAACAAACAGAATTGGAGAAAAAACATTATCTTTGCTCCGTTGAATCATCAACATAGGGCATTACCATTCTCTCATCTATCCTTAATCGAAGTTTTATTATCGATGAAAACCAAAATCTTATCCCGTATTGTCATTCTTTTTGCCGTATCGGGCATAGCGGTAGCTCAACCCACACGCACGGAAGTGTTGGAATCCATGCATCGTGCCACGCAGTATATGATGGACTCGGTGAGTATGGAGGGTGCTTTCGTGTGGGAATATCGTGCCGACCGGAGCAGGCAATGGGGCGAACTGGAAGCACCATTCCGCACCATGGTGTGGATGCAACCTCCGGGCACCCCTTCCGTCGGACATTTGTTGCTCGATGCCTACCACGCCACGGGCGACGAGTACTATTATGAACAAGCCTGCAAGGTGGCGCATGTCTTGATTCGCGTGCAGCATCCCGAAGGGGGTTGGAACTATGTCGAGGACTTGGCAGGCGAGGAGCAGTTGCGTTCTTTCTATGCCACGCTGGGGCGTCAGGCCTGGCGCATGGAGGAGTTTCAACATTATTATGGCAACTGCACCTTCGACGACGAAGCCACAATCGTGGCAGGCACTTTCCTGTTGCGTCTGTACGTCGAGAAACACGATGCTGAGATTGGTCAGGCGTTGAATCGCGTCATCCAGTTCGTGCTCGACAGCCAGTACCCCCACGGCGGTTGGCCCCAGCGTTGGCCCTTGCGCTATGACCATGCTTTTCAAGGGCGTGCCGACTATTCCTCGTTCGTGACGCTGAATGACGGCGTGATGATGGACAACATCGACTTCCTCCTGCAATGTTACCAAGCCTTGGGGCGGACCGACTTGCGCGAACCTATCTTGCGTGCCATGTATCTGTTGGCCGACCTCCAACAGCCGGCTCCCTTGTCGGGTTGGGCCGACCAATATGACCCGAAGACCTTGCTCCCTGCCCATGCACGGAGTTATGAACCGCGGTCGGTCAATACCTCCACCACGTTGTCGATGATGCGTGTCATGGCCAAATACTATCGCCTCACCGGCGACGAGCGCTTCTTGAAAGGGCTCACGTCGGCACTTTCGTTCGTGGAACGACAAACACTGTCGCACGAGTACGAAAGTGTCTGGAACAGGCCGAAACGCGACTCCTCGGCCGTCCTGGTGCCTCGGTTCGTTTCGCCCGACGACGGCAAACCCCTCTTTGTGCACCGCGTAGGCAGCAACGCTGGCAATGGACACTACTATACCAATCAGGATCTGCATGGCACGATAGCCCATTACAACTCAGCGCTTTACGTCAACTTGCAGGGGATGCGCGAGTTCTGCGAGGCATTGAAACGGGAGTCGGCCGACTCGCTCCAAAGTGCTTCGGTGTTGCTTCATCCCGAAAACAACAAGGGCTTGGACGCCTATTATTGTCGCTCCGAGGCTTATCGCCGTGACCCTTTGCCCCACCAGGCCAGCGACATTATCCAGTTGCAGCAACCCTCGGGCGCATGGTTAGTATCTATCAACAAGGACAGTCATCCCTACAAGGCGATGCCCCGACATCAACGTCGCAGCAAGAGTGTCGATTTCGCTTCGACCAATCAAGGTGACGACTATGACACGTCACCTTACTATCCGCAGGAACCTTTCCTCGGCATATCCACCACTTCCTATATCCGCCTCATGTCGCGGCTCATCGTCAGTCTGTTGCCCGAGTAGTCGGTCGTATCATGCTCCCACCCAGCGGTTGAGATAGGGTTAAAAAACGGTCATGAAATGGTGAGGATGGGGTATTGATTTGGGTTAGGTTCAACCTTGCTCCAATCGATGCTCAATCAATACCCAATCGATACCCGACCATTACTGTATCTGCACCGCGAGGTGACGGCAGGAGGGGAGCAAGGGAGGGGGCAAAACGAAGGAAAAGCGAAGAAATAGAACAGGCGGAGGACTCCGGGAAATCGAAGTCCTCCGCCTGTTGGGTGACCGAAGGGGGGAAAGGGTCAGAGGAAGGTCTTGCGCATGGGGGTGAAGGTGTCGATGAGCATACCGTCCTCCAGACATTTGCAGCCATGCACGACGTTGGGTTCCTTCATGAGCATGTCGCCGGCACGGACAATCTTGGTGACGCCGTTGATGGTGAACTCGAAGACACCGCTCTCCACAAAGGTAATCTGGCAATGAGGGTGGCTGTGTAGGTTGCCCACCGAACCTGCCTTGAACTTGACTTTGACCACCATAAGGTTGTCGTTGTAGGCCATGACCTTACGATAGACCTCGCCTGGGTCGGGGGTGCGTTGCCACTCGACGTCGTTGTCGAAGACGAACGGGTCACTCTTGACGGTGATGGGCAAAGTATGGACTTCTTCCATCGATTGAGTAGGATTGCTTGACATAGTAAGTATCTTGATTTTTTGAGGTGTTCTATGTGTTTTGCCGTGAGTTGTTTCCAAAAACCTGTGCAAATATATAAATTATTTTCGAACTTTGAGCGTGTTTGCCAAAAAAAATGTATCTTTGTGGCTGAAAATAACTTGATAGGAGTTAACAGGAGTTATTAGGAGTTATCGCTTCGCTCAAGGAGTTAACGGACGATTGAATCAATTACAAATTACTGATTACAAATTACGTTTTCCTTAAAAGGGAAAGAGTGTCGATAGCCTGAAGCATTCGTCTGTTAACTCCCTTTAACTCCCTTTAACTCCACAGCCGCAGGCTGTTAACTCCCATTAACTTCCTCAAGCAAATAGGAATATGCAACGGAAACGAAAACTATCTATACAGCAGCTCGTCATACGCGGCATCTTCATCGTGGCGGCTATCGCCTTGATAGACTACGTCTTTCCGCATCATGACGCTTTCCGATATGAATACGAGCTGGGTAAGCCTTGGCGCTATGGTCGGTTGATTGCCGACTACGATTTCCCGGTCTATTATCAGGACTCGGTCATCCGCCAGATGGAGGACAGCCTACGTCATCAGGTGCCGCCTATCTACTACCGTGACTCGGCGTTGGAGGAGGGTATCTTCATGAACCTGACCAGTTTGCAACCTGTGTTGGGCGATGGCGCCTACCATCACTTGCACCGCCGTTTGCAGCGTTACTATGCGCAGGGCATCTTGGCCAACCCCGACAAGAACATTCTGCTGGAGGGGAGGTTTGACTTCGGGCGCATCGAATTGGGAAATCACCAGTTGCTGGATGTGCCAGCCAACTGGCTGTTGAGCGAAAAACAGGTCTATGATGCCTTGATGGCCGACTCGCTGTATGCCCAGGTATTCCGCCACGTGGGTACGTTGCAAGACTATGTGCACGCCAATCTGTTGACCGACACGTTGGCCATGAACCGTGAATACAACGAACTCCGTAAGACCATCTCTTCGTCCTACCGCGTCATCGTAGCCGAGACCCGTATCATCGACCAGGGTCAGATTGTGGATGCCGCAACGTTGGATGTGCTCGATTCCTACAAGCGCATTCAGCAGGAACACCTGTCGGAAAGCAAGAGCACGATGATGATGCACGTGGGGCAGGTGTTGCTCATCTCCATCATCCTGGGTAGTCTGCTGGGCTTCCTTTTCCTCTTCCGCAAGTGGCACCACGAGAAGCAGGCCTACACCCTGGTGGCGGTAGGTATGGTCACCCTCATGGTGGTGCTCACGGCGTTGGCGTCGCACGTCATTGTGGGTGGCGCTTATCTGGTACCTATCGGCGTGACTACCATTGTGTTGGCCACTTTCCACGGTTCGCGCACCGCCTATTGGTGCCACATGGTGATGGCGTTGTTGTGCTCGTTCATTGCCCCCTCGCACTTCGAGTACCTGGTGGTGCAGAGTGTGGTGGGCATCATGATTGTGTTCTGGATGAACGAGGGCATGAACGACCGCGCTCAGCTGTTGCGTGTCTGTCTGGTGGTGCTAATCACCTATCCTGTAGTCTATTGCGCCTACACGTTGGCCAACGAGGGTACGCTTGCCAATGTGCCGTGGGCCACGTTGGCGATGATGGTGTGCAATGCCTTGTTGCTGATGATGTCGTACCTCATCATCTATGCGTTGGAGAAACTGTTCGGCTTCATGTCGGGCGTCACGTTGGTGGAACTCTGTAACCTGGGGCAGGGGTTGTTGCTCCGACTCTCGAAGGAGGCGCCGGGCACTTTCCAGCACTCGCTGCAAGTGGCCAACTTGACGGCTTCGGCAGCCGAGGCGATTGGTGCCAGCTCTCAGTTGGTGCGTACGGGTGCCCTCTATCACGACATCGGCAAGTTGTGGAACCCGCTCTATTTCACCGAGAACCAGATGGGTGGCAACCCGCATGACAAGTTGACGGTCGAGCAGTCGGTCGAGATTATCAAGAAACATGTCACCGAGGGTCTCCGTCTGGCCGAGAAGGCCAATCTGCCTATGGCGATTCGCCGTTTCATCACGACGCATCATGGTCGTGGCATGATCAAGTATTTCTATGTCACTTGGTGCAACGACCATCCGGGCGAGGAGCCGGACAAGGAACTCTTCACCTATGTCGGACCCGATCCCGAGACGCGCGAGGAGGCCCTTCTCATGATGGGTGACGGCATCGAGGCTGCCTCCAAGAGCTTGAAGGAGTACAACGTTGCCGCTTTCCGTAAGTTGGTCAACGGCATCGTCGATGGTCTGGTCACTTCGGGCCGTCTCAACAATGCGCGCATCACCCTCAGCGAGATACAGATAGCCAAGGAGTCGTTCATCTTGGGTCTGGAGTCGATCTATCACTCCCGCATCGCTTATCCAGAACTGAAGACTTGAAGTCACTGAATATTCGGATTATTCAGAGTACTCCGATTACTCTGAGTATTCCGATTACTCCGATTATTTCTCTTCCTCAGAAAACACAGAAATCAATCCCGTTTTTCCATGAAAAAACTCTTTCCTATCCTTTGGGGCGTGGTCTTTGCCGTAGTGGCATGGCTGCGTTTGGTGGTACAGAACAGTGACCTACTCATCGAGGCACAAGACCAAGGGTTCTGGCAACCAGGAGAACTCTATTATTCCCAAGTCCTGCAACAGCCTGGCGGCTGGTTCAGTTGGGCAGGACAGTACCTTACGCAGTATTTCTTTTATCCTGCCTGGGGAGCGTCGTTGTTGATACTCCTTTGGTTGGGCATCTACGTCCTTTCGCTCTATGGATGGCGGTTGCCGTGGTATCTGTGCTGGGTGGCTTTGGTCATTCCGGCTATGCTGTTGTGGGCCGAGACCTCGATGGGCTACTATATCTATATCAGCAAGGTGCCCGACTGGTGGTTTGCGCCGACGTTGTTCTTTGCGGCTGTGGCATTGGTCATGGCGGCGGGGCATTGGTTCTCGGTGCCGTGGCGCGCTTCGTGGCAAGGGGTTTGTCTTGGGGTGGCGTTCTTCCTTTCTCACCAGTGGTTGCAGGAGTCGCAGGTGCCCGACCAACTCCAGAAGCCGTTCTGTAGTGCGTTGGACGACAATAATTTCCGTGCCGAGATGCGCATGGAACGTGCTGCCGAGGAGGCCGACTGGAGCACCCTGCTCAGTGAGATGCGCGCTGCCGGTTCGTCGCCCACCCGTGCCATGTGGTTGCTCAAGAACGTGGCTCTGCTCAATCAAGGGCAGTTGTCACAACGTTGGCTCGACTATCCTTGCATGACGCAGTTGCCTGCTTTCGGCGACTCGTTGATTGTCCCGTTGGTCTATAGCCAGGGACCCATGATTTACTTCTTGCATGGCAGTACCGAGTTCGCCTACCGTTGGAGCATGGAAAACATGGTCGAGTTCGGGCCGTCGATGAAGAGGCTCCGTATGATGACTCGTTGCGCCTTGGCCAAGGGGGAGTGGGAGTTGGCCGAAAAGTACCTTAACCTCCTGTCGAACACTAAGTTCCATCGTGATTGGGCGGCTCGGCAGTCGGCTTTCCTGCGCCATCCCGAACGGTTGGACAAAGATGCTTTCTATGCCCTTGCCATCAAGTTGAGCAAGTCCCGTTACAATCTGCTGGATGGCGACAACGGCAATTTGGAGACCTATATTGTCAACAATTACGCCGAGGGAGAACACTTTGCCTGTCCCGAGATGTCGGAACTGGGTTTGGTCTATGCCATGCAGTCACAGAACATCCAATTGTTCTGGCGTCGGTTCTTCGACTATGCCAGTTCCATGCCGACGGAAGAGATGCCGCTCCTTTTCCAGCAAGCCGCTTACCTCTTTGTCAAGTTGGAACCGCAGACGGCGCCCCGCACGGATTTTCCTTTCAACCCCGATGTGCCGAAGTGTTTCGAGCGTTTCAATGCAGTGGCGACGCAGTTCGCCCAGAAAGGGGTGAAGGAGGCCGACCTCCCGAAAGCCCTTTCCCGCGAGTTCGGCAAGACCTATTTCTGGTTCTATTACTTCTGCAGGGGGCAGATGGAGTATTAGTAAAAAGAAGGAAGTGAAAGGGGAGTGACAAGGAATTTATCAACTTTTGTGTGCGAGCGGAAACAATCGTCCCTGTCACTTCCTTTTCACTTCTTAGTCACTTCTCTTAGTTTCCCTTAATAATATGAAATATCCTTTCCTTTTCTTCCTTTCCAT
>CACYQQ010000054.1 GCA_902776605.1 uncultured Bacteroidales bacterium
TGACCAAGGTGATGAAGGCGAGGAACTGCATGGTCTCGTACCCGTTGGTGAGAGGCAAGTGACCCGACACGTACCATCGTAATCCCATGAGCATCAAGAGATAGAGCACGACGAGGAGGACCAGGATGTCGGCCACGAGGCGCACCCAGCGGGGGATGTCGTGCTGCTTGACCCAACGGATGACGTAATAGAAGAAAGCGAGCAGTCCGAGGGTGGCGAGCAGCATGGCCAGGGGACGGGTGAAGTTACTGCGGTTGTAGAACTTCTCGGCACGGAAATGGGTGTCGGAGGGCAAGGCGCCTGCGGCATACTTGACTTGATACTGCCGGACCTTGCTGAGGGTGAAAGCCACCTTGTCGTATTGGCGCGTGATGATGAGTTCGCAGAGGTAGTCGATGGCACGTTTGACAAAGAGACGCTCCTCCTCGCTCACCGCTTCGGGCAGGTCATCGACGGGGCTATACCATTGACCCTCAAAAGGAAAGAGGCGCAGGAACTGGCCGCGGAGGAACATCTGTTCGATGGCACGTTGCTCGTCGGCAGCGCGCTCGTTCTTCGCTTTCTTGCGCGGCACGGCGCTCCACTCGGTGGGATAGACCACCCAGCTGGCAAAGACCTGTTCGGCGCTGCATCCGCGGTAAGAGGGTTTGCCGTAGAACTTGGTGGTGAAGTCGCGCGCCACGGTCTGGAGGGGACAGAGGCGGCCGTTGTAGTAACAATAGAGGTCGCACATCTGCTCAGCTATGCTGTCGGGCACAACGGGTGGCAAGGCGTTACCGCTGCGGGGCGCCGCCAGGACCAGTTGACCACCACTCCAGAGCAGCAGGGCGACTATCGAGACGCGGCGCAAGGCGCGACGGAAACCCTCGTTGGGCAACGCCAGGAGCAGGGCCATCGAGAGGAACAGGAGTCCGTAACCGACGTAAGTCACGCCAATGCCCCAGGGGTCGAAGGATACGGAAAGAATTGTACCACGACCATCTTCGTCGTAGGCCGACTGGTAGAAACGGTAGTGACGGACATCGGCGATATGGTTCATCGACACTTGGTAGGATTGACCCTCCACGACGAGGCGCGAGACGAAGTCCATGGGGGTCTGCGTGCCGGGGTAGTTCACTACCTCAAAGTCCTGCAAAGTGACCGTGAAAGGCAGGTCGGTGCGCAATCCCTCCTCGTTCTTGTAGAAGTTGGCCTCGTCGCCGATGCGCAGGTGCATCGTGCCCTGTTGGCCAAAAAGATGGGTGAGCAAGGCTCCCAACAGAATGACAGCCAGCGACAGGTGCAGCAACAGCACGAAAGGACGACGTTGCAGTTTGCGCCGCAACATATAGACCACAGCGCTCACTGCCATCACAGCCCACATCGTGGCGAACCACCACGACCCGTAGATGGCTGTGGCAGAACCAGTTGCTTTCTCCACCAGGGTGGCAGCGGTGAGGACGACGATGACGATGGCAAGGAGGGAAAAGGGCTTCATAAATCTAAAAGAATTGACAGGGAATTGACAGGAGAAAAAGGGAATTGACAGGGAATTGACAAAGAAGTGAAAAGGAAGTGACAGGGACGATACAACGGGCGGACCGAAATTGAATCGTCCCTGTTCACCGATATAACGCGCTATGGTTCAAAATATTGCAGAACAGGCGCGAAAAGTGGGTAGTGAATAGGTCATTTGGTATGAATGGGAGCAACTGATTGATATTAAAAACTCTCCCTCCCTATTAGGGAGGGTCGGGGAGAGTCCTATATCGCATTGACGAAAGCAACCAGCTTCGCACGCTCCTCCTTCGAGAGGTTGCGGAAGCCCTCGACAGCATGGGTGGCGTCGCTGGTGCCACCTTCGTTGGCGGCGTGCCACATGATGGCCTCGACCACATTACGGGCGCGGCAGTCGTGCAGACGGTCGGCATAAGGAGAACCCGAGCAAGTCTGGTGGAGGCCACGACCCCACAGCGGAGTGGTGCGACACCAGCCGGTGCGGATGTCATTCTTCATATAGAGCTTGTGCTGCACCATGTCGGTGTAGGGCCAGATGGTCTGCTTGGGGTAGCGGGGCATGAGCGAGGCCAAGGTCTTGCCGAAGTAAGGACTCTTGGCATCCTGGACGGTGAAGAGGTTCGGGTCATAGACCTCGTCGTCGCCGGTGGTCCAAGAGGGACGGTGGCATTGAGCACAACCAATCTGGGTGAAGAGGCGGCGGCCCTTCTGAATGTCGTCATCCTCGATGTTACGGGCGGCAGGAACAGCCAGACCGCGGTGCCAGACAGCAAAGGCGATGTAGTCGTCGTCGCTCATCTCGGCAGGCAGATTCTTGGAGGTGAGATAGTTGAAGATGTTCTCCTCCACGTTGGCGGTGAAGAACTCCGGATGCTCCTCGGCGGTGGTTACCTGACGGATATAGTCGGGGAAGCCGGCTTGTACCTCAGGATCCTTCGAAGCGTAGGTGGCATAGATCTTGCCGTTCAGGTCGAGGTAGTGATAACGGCGGTCGCTGCGCGTCACGTTGGTGATGTTCCAGATGGCGTTGGTGCCGGCGGCATCCATGAGCGGACCGCGCGACATGGCATAGGTGTAACGGCGTACATGGGGCGAGCCGTCACCCTGCACCTTGTTGGTATAGTAGGCGCCGCCATCGGCTTGCCATTGGCCGTCGGCGAACCATCCGGTGCGGAAGTCCTTGATGAAACCGCGCTTGAAGGCATTCTCCTCCTTGGCCCATTGAGCCGTGATGGAGTCGTCGGGAATGGCATCAAGCAGACCCGTTCCGTAGATGCCGATGGTCGATTCGAGGCGCACCTCATAGTGATTGGTAGTGGCGTCCTCGTAGCCCTGATTGATGACATAGACTGCCTCGCGAGGCAACTCCACTTCGGGGTAACGCAACGAGTAGGTCTCGCCATCGGGGAAGGTGTTGTTCCAATGGTCGGTATAGTCGTGCCAGGTGAGGGCTATCTTGCTCTCGTCCAAAGGACTCTTGAAAGGCGCGACGGCATGACCCTGAGGCATACCGGCCAACCAAGTGACATAGGCATCGTTGTCGGGGTTATAGACTACGAGGAGGTAACCGTTGCCCACCTCATTGGTGTTGAACATACCGTCGGGCTGACTCTGTCCGTGACCGTAACCTGGGTGACAATGCAGACAGGAGGTGCGCAGATAGAGAGGACCGAGGCCCTCGCGTTCGCCGCCCAAGTGATTGGCGGTGAAGGGTTTCTCGAACATCTTCTCGCCACGGAGGAAGACGCGCGACAGACCCATCTGATCCACTACAGGAGTAGGTTGTTCGTAGGCGCTGGAACTGACCAGGAACGAGGTTCCCAACTCGCCGCCCGTGTAGTATTGGGCAGCCACGGTAGGATCGACCTCCTTGGGTTGGGGGTCGGAATTGTCGTCATCCTTACAAGAGGCCAGCAGGGCGACCGAGAGGAGAACGAACGATCCGCCTATTCCCTTGAACGTGAGGGAAGAAGCGGAAGAAACGGATGCAAAAAACTGACTTTTTTTCATAATTATCTAATTTTGGGCAATCCCTCTCCTCCTCAGGACGAGGGGGAGAGGGGGATATTTTAAGAAGTTTAAGAAGCTAATGGGCTCTTCGAGCCGCTACAAGTTCACTGCGTTCACGCTAATGGCCTTCGGCGATAAGAGACTATCAATTGTTAATTATCAATTGACTAATGGCCTTCGGCATAGTCACTCTCCCTCGGGGGTCCTCGCAGCAAATTAGGAGGGTTGATAACCCTCCGCGAGAAGACGAAGCTTTAGCTGAGGGGAATATGGAGAGGGGTCTCTCACTCTTACTCCAACGCAGCATCGAGCGCCTTGACCAATTCGTTGCAAGCTTCAACGGCGGCGTTGATCTTGGCGGTGGCAGCAGCATCCTCGTTGTTGATGTAGTTGCGGAAAGGCTTTGGCATAGCCTCGAGAGCAGCAATGGCAGCAGCAATCTTCTCCTTGATGGCGGCATCCTTGGCAGCATCGGCCTTAGCGATGACCGAAGAGACCGAGAGTTTGCTCTCCTTGCCGTCCAGCGAGCCGAAGTAGGCGTTGCGGACCGACTTGATGTTGTCGATGAAGTCGGTGACCGAGTTCCAAGAGTGAGGAGACTCGACGTCGGCCCACTTGTGAGAAGCCATTGGATCGCTGATCTTGGTGTTACCTACCTCGTTGGCGATGTCCGAAGCACCTACCAGAATCTCCTCGAAGGCAGCAGCCTGCGTCTTGTACTTAGCGTTACCAGCCAAACCGGCAGCCATGAGTTGCTCGCCATAGTTGAGGGTAGGTTCGAGTTCAGCCTCTTCGAGCATCTCCTGCTTCTCCTTGCTGACGTTGTCCAAACCCGACCATGAGGCCTCCAGACGGACACATTGGTTGCGCATATCCTCGGCAACGGCCTTGGCGAAAGTAGCTTCGGCTTCGGTGATTTCGCTATAGACGCGGTTGCGGTTCTGGAAGTCGCCGGTGCTGCCCTCCTTGAAGATGATATATTCGACAGCGTGGAAACCGAGCAGACCGTTGCCAGCGGTGCCAGCCTCAATCATATCCTCGATGTTGCCGTCCTGAAGAACCTTGGCCAACTGCGAGAGGTCGAGAGGCCAGGAGTCGATATGTGGGTCGATGTTGTAGTCACCGGCAGCGCCAAAAAGGAAGGCCTCCGAGAGCTCCCAATACTGGCGAGCAGCTTTCCAGTCGGCACAAGCCTTATCAACTTTGGCCTGGGTGGAGAGGCCTTCGCAATCCTCGGCGAGGAGGATGGCGGCATCGGCCAGACTCTTGTAGGTTGGGATAACTACGCTGTTGACGTAGTTGGTGAGTACGGCCTGTTGAGTAGCATCGATGGCATCGTCATTCTTGTTGTCGTCGTCATCACAGGAAACAGTGCTCAAGGCTGTGGTAGCCATCAGAGCAATAGCAAGTGTGTTCTTGAATAAAGTTTTCATATTTTATTTTATGGTTAATGGTTATCGTTTAATGTTTAACGTTTAAGGGTTAAGGGTTAATGGTTACGGGTGATAGAGACTATAGAAACTATAGATACTATAGGAACTATAGTGACTATGGAAAATATGGGGAGAATGGGGAGCCACTGTAGCAAACTACATTACTCTTTACTCTCTACTCATTACTCTTTAGACGGAGTCCTTACTTCCACCACCCGGCATAGGTTACGCCGAGACTCAAAGTGGGTTCGTCGTTGAACTGGCTCTTGAGTTGGCGATAAGCATATTCGGCTTTGACGGTAATCTCGGCGAGGGGCTTATAGTTGAGGCCAACGGTATAGACCTGACGGCTCCAGCAGGGGTTATCGACAATGGCACCCTCGGTTTTGTACATCGAGTCGTAGCTGTCATAACGGCCGAAGAGGTAGAGTTGCTGACCCTCCTGACGCATCTTGGCGGAGAGGGCGAAGAGGTCGTAGCCAGCTTCGATGCCGAGGCAGTAGGCGGCACTTGCCACTTGCGTCTGGGGCGAGACGGAACCCTTGCCCAAGGTGCGGTTGATCTTGCTAATCTCCTGAGAGTCACTCAGGTGGCCATAGTCGGCGCAACCGCGAATAATCCAGTTGTGATCATTGTAGGTGAAGTCGAAGGCGCCGATGAGCAGATCACCCTTTATGTCGCTGTATTTGAAGGCTTTGAGCGAATTGCCTGCCGTGCGACCGAAGTAACCGCTCAGGCCCATGCGGAGACCAGCGATGGAGTAGTTGTCGAGGCGCAGGACAGCGGCATACTTGTTGGCAACGTCAAACTCGTAGGGGCTGGCGCTGCTCTTCTTGATCCAGTTCTGCGAACCGAACAGGTCGGCTTCCAGTCCAGCAATGAACTGCGCCTCATAGCGCCAGTCGGAGGTGCGACCCCACAGGCTGATGCCCGTCTGGTGCCAGGTGCAAGGGAGGATACTGCTCTCACCCTCAGGACGATAGACGGTGAAGAACTCGTTCGGCATGTGGTGCATGTTGGTCAATCCGACAGGCACGATGATATGGCCCATGCGGAGGTTCAAGGCGCGGCTCCACGACTTCTGAATCCAGAACTGTTCGAGGGCTACTTCGCCACCACGCTCCACCTCGGTCTCATATTCGCCAGTCTCCTCCTCTTCAATCTCGACGGCACTTTCCGAACCGCCATGCTCGAACTCAATCTCGGAGCCCATGGTCCAACCATGACCGAAGTCGTACCCAATATTGATGACAACGTGAGGCAGGTCGAAGCGACCGTAACTGTCGGCATCCTTGAACTGGTCGGCGTTGGTATATCGCTTGAAATTGTCGCTGTAGAAGTGGCGTGACATCACCGCCTCGCCATAGCCGCCCATAGACAAACGACTCTTTTGGGCGGGTTCGTCGGCCCATGCCGAAGCGTTGACCATAAGGCCAGCGGCAAGGACTAAACTGCTTGTTTTCAAAATCTTACTTACCATATTCACAATACTCTTATCATTTTTGACGGTGCAAAGGTATAGTTTTTAACTTTTCTTTACAATACGCAAATGTTTGTATTCTGTGGGGGTGTGAAAATACCTACTTGTGGGTATTGTCGTTTCCTTAAAGCTTGATAATTGGCTCATAATAGGGTGATAATGTCAATCGAAAACAACAGATAATGCCGTTCACGTGTTTATTTCAGGTATTTTATTTGTTCAATAGTTGGTACTTATTACTAATTACATTACCTTTGCAGAGAGATTGAAAGCGACCCCCTCCCTACCTCCCCGAGGGGAGGGGATAGATTGCCAAAAGGGAGAGCGGACTTCTGCAATCTACTTTACCCTTTACACTCTACTCTTTACTCTTTAATTATTATGGGTCACAAATATAGAAGTTACGATAAGTTGGCAGAACTGATTAACGACGACAGTCGTCTGCTGCAAGTGATGAGCCGTTTCGGTATTTCGTTGGGTTTCGGCGACAAGAGCGTCGAAGAGGTTTGCGCGGCTAACTACGTGGATGTCAATACTTTCATTGCCGTCTGCAACTTCGTCAGTCAGGGACTTCGACCATCGTACGACGAGTATGGCACCCTCGATGTCAAAGCCTTGCTGGACTATCTGCGCAACAGTCACAGTTTCTTCCTCGACTTCAAGTTACCCAGCATCCGACGCGAGTTCGTCGATGCCGTCGATTGCTCCACCCAGAACGAGATCGGTTTCCTCATCTTGAAGTTCTTCGACGACTATGCCGCCGAGATCAAGCGTCATCAGGAGTACGAGTCCAAGCATTTCTTCTCCTACGTCGATGGACTCATCCAGGGCAAGCGCGCTGCCGACATGAGTATCAAGCACTTCGAGAACAACCAGGGGCACCAGGATCACGACAAACTCATCGCCCAACGCATCGACGACCTGAAGAAGATCATTATCCGTTATTCGCCTTCGTCGGCCAACAAGGAGTTGCTCAACGATGCCCTGCTCCATCTCTTTGAGTTTGAGGCCGATTACGAGTCGCACACCCTCATCGAGGACACTCTCTTTATCCCTGCCGCCAGCATGATGGAGAGTCAGGTGGACATTGACGACGACAAGGAACTGGCTCCCGAGGAACCCAAAGAGGTGCTCAGCGACCGCGAGAAGGACATCCTGGTCGGCGTCGTCAAGGGACAGACTAACAAGGAGATAGCCGACTCGCTCTTCCTGTCGGTTCACACCGTCCTGACCCACCGACGCAATATCGCCCGCAAACTCGAGATCCACTCTCCTGCCGGCCTCGTCATCTACGCCATCGTCAACGGCATCGTCAAGATGGAGGATATCAAGGAGATACCGTATAATTGAGCGGGTAAGGTCGCTTGAGGGGAGTTAACTGGAGTTATCGCTTCGCTCAGGGAGTTAACGGACGAATGAAGTTGAAAATTGAAAAACAGCTTCCCTCTGTTAGCGCCGAAGGCTATTAGCGTGAACGAAGTGAACTTTTAGCGGCGCAACCGCGCCCATTAGCAAAAATTAAGCGGCAAGCATCCACATGATGCTTGCCGCTTAATTTTTATCGCAGAGTGCGCCTTACTGCTTGTCGCCGTCTTGGGGTTTGTCCGAGGGACGCTTGTCGCCCGTGCCTTTGCCGGGACGGGGACGACGGGAACCACCTTTGCCCTCTCGGGAGCGATTGCCAGGACGACCCTCCTTGCCGCGGTCGTTGCGACGGTGAGAACGTTGTGACACGGTGGCCATCACTTCGGCTTCGTTACAACCGCCCAACGATTCGGGCACAGGGATGCGTTCCAGGGTCTTTTCGAGGAACTTCTCCAGGTCGATGAACTTGAGGAGTTCCTTACGGTCGTTGGCCGAGACGAAGGTGACACTCTCGCCATCGGCATCGGCACGGGCGGTACGACCCACACGATGCACATAGTCCTCGGGGTCGTGCGTCATGTCGAAGTTGATGACCAACTGGATGCCTGTGATGTCGATGCCGCGCGAGACGATGTCGGTGGCTACCAGGACATTGACGCGGCCCGACTTGAAGGCGTTCATGGTTTCCTCGCGGTCCTTCTGTTCCAGGTCGCTGTGCATGGCGGCCACTTGGAACCCTTTCTTGCGGAGGGCGATAACTACGTCCTTGACCTTCAACTTCTTGGAGACGAAGACCACGGCGCGACGGTCGGGGTTCTTCAACAGTTCGTCCTTGACAAAACCATCGGCCTTGCCGCCGAAGAACTGTTTCAGGACGCGGATGACCATCGTGGTCTTCTGCGCCTCGTAGCAGATACAGGCCTGTTGGCGAATCTTTTCGGCCGGTTTCGACACGGCAATCTTCACCATCGTAGGCTTCCACATGATGGCTTCGGCCAACTTCTGTGTCTTGGGCGGCATGGTGGCGCTGTAGAGAATCTTCTGGCAGTCGGGCGGCAGGAGTTTGGCAATAGCCATGATGTCGTCGTAGAAGCCCATGTCCAACATGCGGTCGGCCTCGTCGAGCACAAAGAACGACACCTGACTCAGATCGACATACCCCAGGTTGATATGGGCCAACAGTCGGCCTGGCGTGGCAATCACGACGTCGGCGCCACGGGTCAATCCATTCTTCTGTTCGGCAAAGTCACGTCCCTCGCCGCCACCATAGACGGCGACGCTCGAGGCATCGACATAATAAGAGAAACCCTGCATCTGTTGGTCAATCTGTTGGGCCAACTCACGCGTCGGGGCCATGATGACGCAGTTGATGGCGTCGGTGGGATAACGGTAACGGTTCAGGTTCGATAGAATGGGCAACAAGTAAGCTGCTGTCTTGCCCGTACCTGTCTGTGCCACAGCGATTACGTCATCGCCAGCCAGCACAGGTGGAATAGCCTGTTCCTGTACGGGGGTGCACTCTCCATAGTGCATATAGTCGAGGGCATCCAACACGCCCTCATCCAAGTCAAGTTCGGAAAATTTCACTATTTATATTTTTAGAATGTCGGAATAGATGGTCAATTAGGCCATATTTGGGATATATCTTGAACAATCCTGTCGTATAACTCCGTATTATGCTTATAGCGATAGTTGCTATAGAGCAATTCCTTCTTTGCCTTCGACAGATACTTGGCACGTTCATCTCCACTTAGGTACTGAAAGTGTTTATTGCTCAATGCTTTGACCATAGGTCTCAGCAGAGAATTCAGCAGATGGTCATACAAGTCATGTCCACGGACATAGAGGTAGGCGTTTTCGGGAGTAACGCCTTTCTGCTGGAATATGTTTTGCCTCTTTCGTTTTTCTGCCTCCTCCGAAGAGTGAGATTGCTCGATCGCACTTAATCGTTCCTCTGCTTTCTGGCGGATTTGAGCCAAAGAGGGTTCTGCTTCTTGCAGCGTGTTCACCAATATCCCTCTCCAATCGGTAGGTGTAAAGTCGTGATTTCCTTTGCCATACAAATACACCGACCATAACAACAGAGGATAGACGATATGCGAGAGTTGCAACAGGTAGTTACAGAAATCAAAATCCGTTTCTTCGTCCGTTAAGTCCTTACAATATTCTTGCAAGGTGGTAGCCAAACAGAGTAAGTTCTCAATGGAATAGCTGTAAGTCTGCAACAGATATTTGTTGGTTGCCATCGTCTTGCCAGCTTCGGTGCTATCGGAAAGCAACCAGTCATAATCGCTGTCCACACAACCTATGTGGAAGGCATTGAAACTAGTGGCGTCTTTCAGTATCTCGGCTTTGCCTTTCCCCTGTTTGTCTTTCTGGTGGGCAGGGGTCAACGTCTTGTAAGGGTCAAAATGAAAGTCCTTATCGGGACGTATCGTTTCTAACAAATTCCTCCAAAAACGTGCATCTTCATCGTCTTCAACCTCAACAGTCACGCGGTTCGGGTTTCCCGTCAGGATGGAGGCATTCTCCGAATAGGAGGCATTGAGTGCACTTAAAAGCGTAGCCATACCTCCTTAGTTCTTAATTAGTTGAGAAACCTCTTGAACTCGGTCATGCCAACCGGTGATGACGCTTGGCGCATGGGTCGTGAGGATGATTTGCATATTCGGGTTCAGGGAGTGCAGTTCCTTGACCAGAATCTCTTTCCAGTCGATGTGCATACTCAAATCAGGTTCATCCATCAGGAAAATGCAAGGCTGCTGGTCGGTGTTGCTCACCATGAGCAAGAGGAGGAGAATCTGCTTCTCGCCCATCGAAAGATGCTCATAGCCAAACTTTTGTCCGTTTCTCACAAACTCGAAAGAACTCTTGAATGGCTCGTCGTACCCAGTCAAGAAATGACTCAGAGACTCATAGATTTTCTTGTAGTTCTGCACATAGTTCGTTCGTTGTTGTTCATCTCCGTCAGGAGCATCTATGAAACCCTCCATGGCTTGCGAGAACTTGCTGTTTCGTTGGTCAATCTGGTCTTTTATCATCAAATCCAACATCGTAGGATCATCCAATGGCGACGACTTAGGCTGTTGGTCATAAATAGAGGCTTTAGATAAATGCTGTTCGAAAGAGTTAATCAAGAAAACTTTCAGTTGAGAATAGAGTTCTTTGTTGTCTATTTTATTGCCATTTTTATCAAAAACAAAAGACTTGTAACAAATCTCCTTTCTTTCTGGAGAGATATCCGTTCTTGTCGCTTTACACCAAGAACATTTTGCTACCCAATCGTTGTTGAAAACAATACTAAAACTTTTGAAGAGTTTGGCAAACTGTGCTTCAATCTTAGAATACTCCTCAAAATTTAGATTGTAAGAAATGTTTGTAAGGAAATAATGACAGACTTTCAGAATGGTCGATTTGCCGCTACCATTCTTTCCCCCCAAGATATTTACTTCGGGGTCAAGGTTCCAGACAAGGTTGCCTTGTCCCAGGAAATCTTCTATTTCTATTCTCTTGATTGTAACCATTTATCTGCCTGTTTTAGACCGTAAGTCTGAGTCGAATAATTGATTTTCAAGCGCAAAGATACATTTTTTTCAGCAAATATACACATCTTATAAAGATTATTTCTATATTTGCGCCAGTTTTTGACAAGAAAACACGACAATTAACTTCCTGTTTTTCAATTTTTACATATTTGTAAAGTTATAACTATCATGAAACAAATCCTTTTAAGCCTCTTTTTCCTGCTGATTGTTCAAGGGTCACTTTGTGCCCAGGAGAGAACCTATATCACCGAGACAGACGACTATATCGCCTGGCAACCAGGAGTGAAGCTCACTTTCGACATGTTCAAGAACCCCAAACCGTCGGAAAAGGACAGCGTTATAATGGCAAAATATGGTCTAAAGGCTGGGAGATATACCGGTTTCTATTATATCTTGGATGTGCCCAAGAAAGCCCGCCGCAAGGGTGGTTGGAAAGATGGATTGGGCGAAAAGGCCTACTTCTGTGCCATGTTCAGCAAGCACCAGTCATGGATGTCTGTCCGAGACTCCTTCGAACTCCAGATGTCCCAGGTCATTTGGGATATCGAAGAGTGGGGTACCAGATTGAGCCGCAAGTACTTGTCTGATATGGAGAAGCAATTTCAGGAGGCCAATGGGGGTCATAAGTCAACAGGAGTTATCTCTATTTTCTATGTTGATGCCTGTAGACATGGTAGGAAGTGGAAAAAACAACTGATGAATGAGTTTATCCACAATGTGGTTTTCCCCAGCGACACCACCAAATATCATGAATACAGGAAGATGGTCGATGAACTGTTGGCCGATACGCAAGATTATGCCTCCACACCCGAAGAAGCCGAACGTTTCCTTTTGAATAAACCCGTGGATCCGAGATACAAAAAAGCGGACTTCACGATGGGAGATCCAAATTTGGATGAAGATGTGGTGCGTAATGATTCTGTCCCTAATGTTCAAGTAAAATAACGTGCGTTCGACAAGGATATTCTTACGTCCCTGTCACTTTCCTTAATTCCAATATCCTTTTTCTAATCTTTCCAATATCCTCCTGGCTTTCGTCCGTTTCGAACCAAAGACGGGAGGTGGGGACGATTCTTGCTACTTCGGGATTGAATTTCTCGCCCAACGAGAGGTGGAAACCGGCATCCAGGAGCTGCTGCGCCAGCTGAGGGCCCTTGCGGAAACCGTGGACGATGAGGGGTGGGCAGTCGGGGGCCAGCATCCCCTCCTCCCGACAGCATTGTGTCAGTTCTGCCCAATAACCCACACCATGTAGGATGACGGGCAGGTGCATCTGCCGCGCCGTGCGGAGGGCCAATCGGAAAGCCTCGACCTGCTCGGCAAGGGGCACACCGCATTGGTTGTCCAACCCACATTCGCCAATGGCAAATAACCGTGGATGCCCCTCCAATGCCTTGGCAGCCAATGAGAAAGCCTGACGCAGTTCCTGCCCATCGGGGCTGTCGGCCAACCGCCAGGGATGGAGTTCCAAGCTGAACGGAGTGGTGACCTCGCTCCATGTCGTGGTGGGCGGAAGCGAGCGGAGCGCTTCTGGCCTGTCGGGATGATGTGTATGTATGTCCAACAACTCGGTGATTTGCATAGCGTGGCAAAGGTACGGCTTTTTTGCCGTATTTCCAAATATTTCGTGC
>CACYQQ010000055.1 GCA_902776605.1 uncultured Bacteroidales bacterium
CTAATCGGTATTGCGCTTTCAGCGCGTTCCCACGTCGCCAAAAATAATTAAGTTCAATGGAGTTTCAAGATGGAGTTGCAT
Organism: uncultured Bacteroidales bacterium; assembly: GCA_902776605.1. GTDB lineage: Bacteria > Bacteroidota > Bacteroidia > Bacteroidales > UBA3663 > Liminaster. The sequence continues at coordinate 82 of CACYQQ010000055.1, forward strand.
CGCTCTCGCGACAACAGAAAATTAAGTTTGAATTAAGTTCTATTGATGGGTAAGCACCGAACAACAGCGCCGAAGGCCATTAGCGTGAACAAAGTGAACTTTTAGCGGCGCAACCGCGCCCTTTAGCATTATTTTTTGGCTTAACTCTTGCATATTCTTGGAAAATGTCGTATCTTTGCGCCGCATTTAATCAATACATTTCTACACTATAACAACACTCTGATGAGACATCTTTTACTAACACTCCTCCTGCTGACGCTGTGTGCCACTTCGGGCATGGCGCAAATCAACCTGCGCGAGGGCATCGTCATCACCCTGTCGGGCGACACGCTGCACGGGTCTATCGACTACCGCACCGACCGAATGAATATGGTGCAATGCTACTTCATTCCCGATGGCAAGACCGAGGCCATCCGTTATGGTGCCAAGGACATTGCAGGCTACCGCTTCCTGGACAACGGCCGCTACTATGTCAGCAAGAGCATTCCCGACGAGTCAACTAAGCGCGACACGACCCTCTTCCTGGAATATGTAGTGCGTGGACAGATGAACCTCTATTTCCATTTCCTGCCCGACTCGCTGAAGAGCAATGTGTTCTACTTCGAGAACGAGGAGGGCAAACTGGTACGTTTCCAGACCGTCAAGCTGGGTGAGAAAAGTGCCGAGCGCCGCAAGAGACTGAAGGAAGTCATGTACCTCACCTCCAACAGCCCAAGCACACAGGAACTGCTTTGGGACAAGTGCCACGACTTGACTGACGTGAAGAACACTATCCTCCACTATAATAAAGAGGTCTGCCCCGATGGCGAATGTGAGGTTTTTGAATACAAGGCAAAGAAGACACCGAAAGCAGACCGTATCATCCATCCTTTCGTCAAAGCGGAATATGACTTCTATTATCTCTCGAACCTCTTTGGAAACGACCCTTCCGTGACAGCTACGACATCGGGATTCGGCATTCTGGTAGGATCGGACTTCTATTTGTCGCGTCTCTCGAAAGGTCTCTTCACCGAGGCAGAAGTGGCATACCACCATTTCTATCTGGACAAGGAAGGGTATTACACCCAAGAATGGTGGAATGATGTGGAGGTTAAGGTTGCCGCTGGTTATCAATGGAAAAACTTCCAGTTCCAACCCCGTGTGTATGGTGGTTATTCCATCACCATTCCCCGAGTGCACTCGACGTCGTCCGAAAAGACTCCAGCAGGTTACAAAGGTAAAAAAGAGGAAACGCCCTATCGTGGTTTGCTTGTCAGCCGAGGATTTTATGGCGGCATCGGACTTGCCTATCCATTGAAGAAGGGCGCTCTCCTGCTGAACGGAGAATATCATCATACCCGCACCACAACCCCTGTGTATCGGGGTGTTTATATCGGAAAGATTCAGATTCACCGCTTCTCGCTTTCGCTCGGCTACCAATTCTGAGTCAAGATCCAGCGTTGAAGCGTGCGAAAATTGAATGCATGGGTTCAAGACATTGCTATACAACAGAAAAAATAAGACAATCCGATGAGACACCTCTTACTAACACTCCTCCTGCTGACGCTGTGTGCCACTTCGGGCATGGCGCAAGTCAACTTGCGCGAAGGCATCGTCATCACCCTTCAGGGCGACACGCTGCATGGGTCTATCGACTACCGTACCGACCGCATGAACATGGTGCAATGCTACTTCATTCCCTATGGCAAGACGGAACCCGTCATCTGTGGTGCCAAGGATATTGCCGCCTACCGATTTCTGGACAACGGCCGTTACTATGTCAGCAAGAGCATTTACGACGAGGAACAGAAACGCGACACGACCCTTTTCCTGGAATTTGTGCTACGCGGACAGATGAACCTTTATTATCTGGCCGACTCGCTGTATAACCGCGTTTACTTTATCGAGAATGAGGCTGGCCAACTGGCACGTTTTCAGGTGCTCAAACCAGGTGAGACAAGCAAGGAACGACATAAGAAACTGAAGGAGGCCCTGTTCCTGACTGCCGACAGCCCAAGCACGCAAGAAATGCTTTGGGAGAAGTGCTACGACGGACGGAACGTCAAGAAAACGTTTCTGCATTACAATCAGGAGGTTTGTCCCGATGGCGAGTGCGAAGTGTTTGAATATAAGGCAAATAAAAGACCGAAATCGGAGCGTTGTCTCTTTCCGAGCATTAAGTTCGGATATGATTATTACCACCTGGCGAACGTATTCGGATATGACGATGCGGTAACCGTGACAACGCCAGGCTTCAGCTGTTCGGTGGGGTTGGATTTCTATCTGCTGCGACTCTCGAAAGGATTGTTCCTGGAGGCCAATGCCATTTACCACCGATTCCACTTCGAGAAGACAGATCGGTACATCGGGGATACCCGTGAATGGTGGCAAGACGTGAACCTCAGGTTCGGCGTTGGCTATCAATGGAAGAAATACCGCTTTCAACCTCGCATTTATGGAGGATACTCTGAAAACTTTCCTTGGGCCCGTGCGGAATACTTACCAAAGACCGAAAAGGAGTCTTCCTACGAGGGTTTGTTGGCTTGTCGCGGCAAGTATTTCGGCATCGGATTGGTTTATCCACTGCACCGAGGTGCCGTTATGTTCAATGGCGAATATAACATAACGGAGTCACTCCCCCCATTGTATTTAGGAGATGCAAATAATAATATTCAAATTCAACGCTTCTCTATCTCCATCGGCTATCAATTTGGCTACGGGACCAAGCGTTGAAGCGTAAAGGAATTGCCGACGCAAGGCAAGGATTTGTCACTCAACGGATAAAAATGAGGGGAAGGAAGCAATTATTTCGGTGAACATAGGTCAGGATTGACAATAATTGCTTATATTTGCAACGGTAAGTGCGGAAAAATGTATCGACGTACACTTTTCTGCACTTTATTGCGCTGATATCTATTAACAACAGAATATAGCATGAGAAACTTATTCACGACACTTTTGCTGACAGCTGCCGCCTCGTGGGCGATGGCACAGAGTACTGAACAGTTGCTGCTGAGCGGCTGGCGCTTTCAACGTGGTGCCTGCGAAGGGGCGCAAACGACTGACTTTGACGACTCCAAGTGGGAGCGCGTCTCGGTGCCTCACGACTGGGCCATAAAGGGACCTTTCGACAAGGACATTGACAAACAGGTGGTGCGCATCGAACAGAACAACGAGAAGGAGGCGACCGAAAAGACGGGTCGAAGCGGCGCCCTGCCTTGGATTGGCGAGGGTTGGTACCGCACTGAAATCACTGTGCCCGAAGGATTTTGCCACGGAGAACTGGTCTTCGATGGCGCCATGGCCGAGCCGCATGTGTGGGTGGATGGTCAGGACATGGGCTTCTGGGCATACGGCTACAACACGTTCCGCCTCAACATCGACAAGGTGTTGACGCCTGGCAAACATACCGTGGCGGTGCACCTGAATAATGTAGAGGAGTCCAGCCGATGGTACCCGGGAGCCGGTATCTACCGCCCTGTGCGCCTGGTGTTGCACCCAGCCACTTACCTCGACCCATGGGAGACGTTTGCACGCACCACGATGGTGAAAGGGGTGTCGGCCGACGGAATGAAAGCTGCCGAAGCGCGACTCTTCGTCACCACATTGACGCAGGTGGAGAAGGGGTCGAAAGCCAAGTTACAAGTACAGCAACGTCTGCTGGATGCCGACGGCAAAGTGGTGGCAGAAAACACCAGTGGCGTGAACCGCAGCAATGAGTCGAACCACACTTTGATTGTTGCCAATGCGCAGTTGTGGAGCCCCGAACATCCGGTGCTCTATACCCTTGTCACTGAACTGATAAAGGACGGCGCGATGTGCGATCGACAAGAGACAAAGGTGGGTCTGCGCAGCATCGAATACACCGCCGAGGGCTTCCGCCTGAACGGACAATTGCGGAAATTCAAAGGCGTCTGCCTGCACCACGACCTCGGTCCATTGGGTGCGGCATTCTACAAAGATGCTTTCCGCCGCCAGGTGCGGTTGCTCAAAGAGATGGGTTGTGACGCCATCCGTACGTCGCACAACATGCCGGCCCCCTGGCAGATGGACATCTGCGACGAGATGGGTATGATGGTGATGGCCGAGTCGTGCGACATGTGGGTGAGCCGGAAATGCAAGAACGGCTATGCCCGCTTCTTCAAGGAGGTGGACAAGGAGTCGGTCAACAGCAACGGCCAACCCTGGTGGCAGCGTGACTTCACCAACCTCGTCAAGGTGCACCGCAACCACCCCAGCATCGTGATGTGGAGCATCGGTAACGAGATACCCGAACAGGGCAACGCGTCGGGCCTCTACTACACCCGCGCCATCCAGCAACTCATTCACCAACTGGACGGTACGCGTCCATGCACGCAAGGTATGGACCGTGGCGAGGCACCGATGCAGAGCGGTGTGTGGCAAGCAACCGACATCCCGGGCTTCAACTATCGTCTGCACGTCTATCAGAAGGGATTGGCCGAGTCTCCATCGGGCATTATCTTAGGTTCGGAGACCGCCTCGACCATATCGAGCCGAGGAGTGTATAAGTTCCCCGTCAAGGAGGAACATGGCACCGCCTACCCCGACGGACAGATCTCGAGCTACGACTTGGAGTCGTGCGTATGGAGTAACCTGCCCGACGACGACTGGATGTGGCAGGACAAGGAACCTCGCGTCATTGGTGAGTTTGTCTGGACGGGCTTCGACTACCTGGGTGAACCTACCCCTTACGACGAATATTGGCCCTCGCGAAGCAGTTACTTCGGCATCTACGACCTGGCCGGTCTGCCCAAAGACCGTGTTTGGCTCTATCGCACCCATTGGGCGCCGGAGAAAGAGACGTTGCACCTCCTGCCTCATTGGACGTGGCAAGGCAGGGAGGGTGAAGTCACCCCCGTCTTCTGCTATACGAACTATCCTGAGGCGGAACTTTTCGTGAACGGCAAGAGTCAAGGTCGCCTCAAGAAATGCGACGTCACGATGGAAGATTTCCTAGCCGAGCGACACAAGGAAGCGATGCCTTGGGGCGGATACAGTCTCTTTGCCAACGGTGATGCGCCACGCGGCAAGAACCGTCTGGACCGCTACCGTCTGCGTTGGATGGATGTGAAATATGAACCCGGTGAACTGAAGGTGGTAGCCTACGACGAGAAAGGTCAGGCCGTTGCCGAAAAGGTGGTACGCACAGCAGGCAAGCCCGACCACATCGAACTGGTGGCTGACCGCGCCGAGATGTCGGCCCAACCCGTTGATGCACAAGGTAATGCACTGGACTGCCCCGACCTCACTTTCTATACCGTCCGCGTCGTAGATAAGCAAGGTAACCTCTGTCCCGATGCCGACAACCAACTCTCGTTCACGGTGAAAGGTAAGTCGGCCCAATTCAATTCCTGCTGCAACGGCGATGCCCCCTCGACCGAGGTCTTCACCCAACCTACCATGAAGGCCTTCCATGGCCAACTGGTCGTCGTCGTCCAAGCCAATGCCCAACCTGGCCTCTCCACCCTCACCGTATCGGGCAAGGGCCTAAAATCGGCCAAAGCAACGATAAATGTAAAGTAAAGGGAAGTGACAGAGAAGTGACAAAGACGTAACAAAGACGTAACAGAGAAGCGGCTCCCAACAATGACGTTGGGAGCCGCTATTATATTATTGTACGCTGTTCAACATTCGAACCATTCCATTATCAACCTCGTCAAGTTTAACATCCGAATTCTCTAATTCTCATCCATTCAAATCTCTTGAGCATCAGAAAAAAATTCTCTAATTCTCTAATTCTTGAGAACTCTAACTTATTCTTGAGAACCTAAATTATTCTTGAGCCGTTCTTTGATTTCTCCTGTATTGGCGCGCGACACAGGAATCTGCTTTTCTTGACCGAAGAGTTGGAGCTGATAGTAGTCACTACCCGAGCGCATGGAGATGGAAGAGACGAAATTGAGGTTGACGATATAGGCGCGGTGGCAAGAGACCAACATATCGTAGTCGGCCAACTGCTCACGCAACTGGCGCATGGTGGTTCGGAGTTGGTGGTGGCACAATTGCCCGTCGCGCATGTAACAGATATCGGCGTAGTTCTGCATCGACTCGGCATAGACAATGTCAGAGGGTGCGACACGGAGCGATGTACCTTCGGTGGCACTCTCCAGCACAATCTTGGGGTCGGCATGGACCGACGGAACGGGTTCGGGTGTTGCCTCTTCCTGTTCCGACTGTCGGTCCAGACGAGCAGCCAGGAGGTTGTTGATAGCCAAGGCGTCATCGAGTTGAAGTATGAGGCGGTGATTCCAAGTCAAGTAGAGCATAAAAGCATAGACGAACACCGAAATAATAGCTACCGACAAGGTCATATAGCCGAAGTTATGCCACAAGAAATGCCCTTCGCCATCCACCCAATAAGCACCCAAGTCATCGCGGTTCATCCATCCGCAGAAGGTGAGCAGAGCTCCAGAAAGCAAAGGAATATTGATAAGATGAATCGCCAGGTTGTCGATGGCGATGCGCAGTCGGCTCTGGTTGGCCAAATCATTGCTGATGGGGCGGAAACAATTGTATATCAAGACCGAAAGCCATGCCACCAATACAGCCAGCATGCCCTCGCAAAAGATGAAAAACAGACGATAATCCTGGATTTGGTCAATGCCGAAGGGTTCGAGCAGCGCCAACACACACATGGAGTAGAACCCTCCATAACAGGACATTTTGAACAGGTTGCGTTTATCCATATCTTATAAGGGGATTTCTATAAATTCCCTTAAATAATTGTCTATGAAAAAGTTTTCCTTTGCAGCACTTTTGGTGCAGCACTTTTAGTGATGCAAATATACATACTTTCTTGTTTATGAACAATAATTGAACGAAAAAATGATTATTATGTGGTCTAATAATACCATTGCGCTCCCAATTAGACAACATTATGCCCTATAAGACATTGTATAGCAGTACGGTGCGCAAGGGGAAAATTTGGCCAATTCAGGAATTTCTGTTGCATAATTGATACATTTTCTTGCAGGAATCAACTATTATAACTATCTTTGCCGCCGCAAACAAGACACACTCTTTTTGTGGAACGAAATCTACGTTTACGTTAAGCCATAGACAGAAAACTTGTTTTATGTTATGGCGAGAAAACGTCTGTAGGAAAACGAACAGTATGTATCTCGGTGAATTGATCTCTTTGGGTGTAGCATTCTCGTGGACGGCTACAGCACTTTTCTCGGAGGTTGCCTCCAAGCGCATGGGTTCCTTGCCTCTCAATGTGGTGAGGATGGTACTCTCCCTCTCCCTATTGTCACTGACCTTGTGGTTGACAATCGGCACGCCCTATCCCCTCATGGCAGATGGCAAGACCTGGTTGTGGCTCAGTCTGTCGGGTCTGGTAGGTTATGCGTTGGGCGACTGGTGCCTTTTCCAAAGTTACATCCTGATGGGTTCACGCGTCGGTCAACTCTTCATGACACTGGCTTCACCCTCAGCCGCATTGACCGCCTGGATATTATTGGGCGAGAGTATGCGCCCCTTGGCCCTGGCAGGTATGATTATCACCCTGTTAGGCATCAGCATGTCGGTACTCAACCGAGGGGGCGACTCCAAACGGCTGCAACTCAAACTGCCACCTAAAGGCATCCTTTTGGGTGTGTGCGCCGGCATGTGTCAAGGCGTGGGACTGGTACTCAGCAAGGTGGGTATGGAACATTACGAGGCCGCCCTCGCCCTACAGGGCATCGACGACCTTTCGCAATGGGTCAGCCCGACCGCCTGGTTGCCGCTACCCCTCTCGTTCATGATGCCTTTTGCCTCGACGATGATACGCGCCATCACGGGATTGGCCGGTTTCTCCATCGCCCTTTTCCTCTTGTCGCACAACGGAATGCGCCGCTTGCAAACGGCAGTGAGCAACCGTAAGGCGATGTACTGTGCCCTAGGGGCTGCCATCTTCGGTCCCTTCGTCGGGGTCTCACTCTCGCTCATGGCTACCCTCTATACCCATGCCGGCATTGCGCAGACCATCATGTCGCTCACTCCCGTCCTCATCATCCTGCCCAGCTGGCTGCTGTTCAAGCAGAAAGTCACCGTCTGGGAGGTCGCCGGTGCCTTCATCTGCGTCTTCGGAGTGTCGCTGTTCTTTGTATAAAAGGAAGTGACAGGGAAGTGACAGAGAAGTGAAAAGGAAGTGAAAAGGAAGTGAAAGGGAAGTGAAAGGGAAGTGAAAGGGAAGTGAAAAGGAAGTGACAAAGAAGTGACAAGGACGATACCTCGGTCAGTCAAAGTTATATTTATAACGTTCTAATGGCTGCCACATTCGTCCTTGTCACTTCTTTGTCAATTCCTTTAATATCCTTGTCACTTCTTTTATTATCTTTGTCACTTCCCTTATATTCCTTTGTCACTTCCCTTAAATTCCTTTCAATACCATGTGACAAAACCCCTATTAAAGAAACAAATACAAGGCCGCAACCACAAAAAGTTGTCCAATCATTTGGTAATGTGGTGCATGTACCGTATTTTTGCAGCTCAGAAAAACAAGGCAATCATGGCAGACAACTTTTTGGAACGACAATATGCCGCCTACGAAGAGCGGAAAAAGCAGTTGGGCAAACCGAAACCCAAGTGCTCCGTCAAGTTCTATACCCGTCCCGGCAAACCTCAAACAAAGACAGACAACGTTGCTGCCCCTTCGACCGAAACAAACCCAAACAATACAAAATAAATCACCCCACTCATGGATATGAGAAAACTATTACTTTGCGCATTCCTGCTGTCGGCCACGACCATGCAGGCCAAGTCTTTTGCCCCTAACTGGGAGCATAAAAACAACGTACCCCTCCCAGCCACAACGGCCTCGAACGTAAAGGCCAAGTCTTTCCACCACAACATAATGAATTGGGAAGACCGTCCCCTCACCTTGGACGACTTCATGGGCAAGAAACTCCGAAGCGACACCACGGTCTATAACCTCTATTGGATCATCAGCAACCGGACGGCGAAAATCCGCATCCCGCATGGCAGACTCCACTATCAGCAGACCTATCTCACCCTTGACCAGAACGAATCGTTCATCGACCCGAACTACCGCAACGAGAACATGCTCCGCTTCTGCCAGATTGGTTTCAACCTGATGGAGTACTATCGCCGCAAGTCGGCTTACGACTTGGTCGATAACCCCGACACCGATTTCAGGACGATTCTCCGCTACTACAACAAGCAGCACGAAGAGTTCATGGACGAGGTGGCCGACAGCGCCCAATTCGGTCAGAACCAAGAGGTTTTGAGTCGTTACGAAGCAGAAGTGAACCAGATGTTGGCCGAACCGGAATTGGACCCTACGCAGATACCTTTGGGAAAACGATATTTCGGCATAGACATCTATGTGGGCTACAATTTACGCTACACATCGAACGACTTTTATACCAATGCCCCATCAGGCATCTGCCTCGGCTATACCTTTGACATCCGTCGCCACCTCTTCGGCATCGATTTCAACTGCAACTTCGGCGGCAAGAGCAAAAAGGACTTCAGCACAGACCGCGGGCCTATTGACAAAGGCAGTAAAGTAGAGGCCCTACACGGCTCGTTCATGTACGGCTATTTGGTCAACCCGAACAGCAAACACGATTTCTACCCCACCCTCAACATCGGCTTCACCAACATGACGGGTAAGGAATTCACAAACGAAAAGGGCAAAAAAGAGACACCGGCATTGCAAGGTTTCTGTTTCGGATTGGGATGCCGCTACGACATTCCGCTCTTCGACGTCATCCGCTTGAACAACGGCATCAACAACATCGTATATACCAACTGGAGCAGCAATTGGCAGTGCAGCGCCTCTCGCACACGTTTTGCCATGCAGTTGCGACCCCAGCTACTCTTCACCAAGATGGACGGCGGCAAAGGCCTGTATCCATCGGTCAACCTCTCCGTCACCCTGAGTTGGAACACGATGCTCTTCGGCTACAAAACGGAGCATTAAAAGACGGCCATCGACCTCAGAAATCATCTTCTGAGCTTTCTCCAGCCCCCGTTTCCGCACCTACAAAGTGGAAGATGCTGGTGGTGTAATGACGCATCTCGCGGATGCAGTCTTTCTCCGTACCACCCAGCATGTTGTCCAACTTAGCGTGGAAACGGGGGCTGTGGTTCATCTCCAAGGTGTGCGTCAGTTCGTGCAGGAGGATGAACCGTTGCAGATGATGGGGCAACAACAGGGTGAAGAGAGAAAGGTGGATGACGTAGGGCGAAGTGTGGTCCACCAACGTCTCGCCACGTTGCAGGTGGATGCCGCAACTGCCCCAACGGCCACGGGCAGCATTGACCGACACGGAACCAAAAGGCAGATTGTACTGCGCCGAGAGTTCACGCAACCGGGCAGGCAAGATACCCCGGGCATAACTACGAATCTGTTCGGTGATGACCTTTTCCAACCATGCCTGTACCCCCTCGCCGTCGAAATCATAATCGGCAGGTCCGACCAACGTGACGTGCCCACGGTCCTTGGTAAGGCGGAACTTCCCGTCGCGCAAAGTGGCATCGGGTTGCAAGTCGATGGTGATGTCCTCCGACTCCAGACGGAAGTTCCAGTCGATGTGCCGCCGCTGCCGTTGATTGGTGGGCGACTTAGCAGCTTTCTTCCACAGTTTCAACAACTTAGGACGCATCCGCTCAATGCTCTCCCGCAGTTCCCGTTCCGTACACCTCGGTGGTAGGGTGACAACCATTTGACCCTCCCTCACCCGAAAGGTAAAGCCCCTGGCTCGACTATTCTCACGGAGCAATATCTCTCCAAAGTCAGTATCTACGATTGACGTCATCCGTTTTTGAATATTAGTGCGCCGCCAACCAGTTGTCGCCACTGCCGCAGTCGGCTATGAGGGGTACGGACAGCGGGCAGGCTGCTGCCATCTCCTCCAGCACCAGTTTCTGCAATGCAGGCAGTTCGGCAGCAGGTACCGAGAAGTTCAATTCGTCGTGCACCTGGATGAGCAACTTGGCATGCAGACCCTCCTGCTTGATGCGGCGGGCGATGTGCACCATGGCAATCTTGATGATGTCGGCAGCCGTACCCTGAATGGGGGCGTTGATGGCATTGCGTTCAGCGTAACCGCGCACGGTGGCATTGGCCGAGTGAATATCGGGCAACATACGTTTGCGGCCAAAGAGGGTCTCGACATATCCCTTCTCGTGCGCCACGGCAATACACTTGTCCATGTACTCCTTCACCTTCGGATAGGTGGCAAAGTACCCGTCAATCAACTCCTTCGCCTCGGTGCGCGAGATGTTCAATCGGCTTGCCAATCCGAACGAGGAGATACCGTAGATGATGCCGAAGTTGGCAGTCTTGGCCTTGGTACGTTGCAACTTAGTGACCTCGTCCAACGGCAGGTGATAGATCTTGGCAGCCGTAGCGCGATGAATATCCTCGCCCGACAGGAAGGCCTCCACCATGTTCGGATCCTGACTGAGGTGTGCCATCAGACGGAGTTCAATCTGACTGTAGTCGGCGCTGAAGAAAACCTCTCCAGGGTCGGGAACGAAGGCCTTACGCAGCACGCGGCCCATCTCGTCGCGCACCGGAATATTCTGTAGGTTCGGATGGCTGGACGAGAGTCGACCCGTGGCCGTGATGGTCTGGTTGAACTGCGCGTGGATACGTCCTGTTCGAGGGTTCACCTCCAGCGGCAACGCCTCGATATAGGTGCTGAGCAACTTCTTCACCCCGCGATAGGCAAGGATGTCGTCGATGATCTCGACCTTCTTCTCGTTGTCCAACACCTTGTTACGCAACTGCTGGAGAATCTCCTCCGCCGTGCTGCGCGACTTGCCCTTGGGGTCCATCTTCTGTTCGTCGTACAGCACCGTGGCTACCGCCTTGGGCGACAACGGGTTGAACGGATGACCCACCAGTTCGGCCAGGCGGTTATCCAACCGTTGCAACTCCTCCTTGAGTTCCGACTCCGACTCTTTCAATGCCGAGGCATCCAGACGCACGCCCGTCAACTCCATTTCGGCCAACACGCACACCAGGGGCATCTCGATGTCGCTGAACAGCTTCTCCATCCCCTCCGACTGCAACATCGGCGCAAAGGTCCGATAGAGCTGGAACGTCACGTCGCTGTCCTCGCAACAGTATTCGGCCACCTGCTCGACAGGGCAGTCGCGCATGGTGCGTGGTGCCGCTTGGGTCGGCTCCTCCTCCACCTGGGCAAAGAGGTCTTCGACATAGGCTTGTGCCTTCGGCTGACCGTCGCCCTCCAACAGGGCCGAGGTCGGAATCGCTGTATAGTGCAGATAGACCTCACTCAAGTGGTCCATGTTGTGCGGCTGTTCGGGTTCCAACAGGTAGTGGGCTATCATGGTGTCAAAACAGGGTTCCGCCACCTCCAGCCCATACCGACGCAACACCGAGTAGTCGTACTTCAGGTTCTGTGCCACCTTGAGCACCTTGCCGTTCTCCAGCAGCGGACGCACCTCCTCGACGATGCTCTGTGCCGCTTTCGGGTCGGCCGGAACGGGGATATACCAGGCCCGATGGTCGTCGATGGCAAAACTGATGCCCACCAACTCGGCCTCCATCACATTGGTCGATGTGGTCTCGGTGTCGAAGGCGAATGCGGGCACCGACCCGAGTTGCTGCACCAAGGCAGCACGCTGGGCAGCGGTGTTGCAGATAGTATATTGATGAGGCACATCGGCCAGATGCGACATCGGCAGTGCCGGCTTTTCGGCCTCCTCCTGCTCCGATGGCATGACCGAGGCAAACAGGTCGCCGCTGGGTGCGGGGGTGGGCGACGGCTTCACCTTGTCACGCAGTTGGCGGAACTCCAGTTCGTCGAAGATCTGGTACAAC
>CACYQQ010000056.1 GCA_902776605.1 uncultured Bacteroidales bacterium
CATCGAGGTGAGCGCGGAGATGATGATAATCAAGATGATATAGCTGCTGTCCATCGGGATGAAGAAGAAAGCCACGGAGGTGAGACAGCAGATGAGTGCGGCATAGAGGAAAGCCTTGTGCTTGGAACCGACCCAACGGGTGAAGGCAGGAGAGAGGCCTCCGAAGACCATGCAGGTGAACTCGCCGATGGACATAAGTGAAGTGTAGCTGAAGATGAAGAACCCCCAGTCGATGTCGCCTCCCAGGCAATAGGTGAACATATAGGCCGCTACGGCATAGCGGAACCCGTTGAAGAAATTGGTGGCTACGGCGATGAGGGTGAGGTAGATCCAAGGTCGGTTCTTGACGAGGTCACCGTACTGGCGGAAGGAGAACTTCTCGGCACGGACGGGACGACAACGCTCCTTGGTGAGCAGACCGCAAGTCAATGTCATCAGGGCTGCGATGCCACCGAAGATGGCGGCCACCACAGCATACTGGTGTGCCTCGGTACCACCAATCCATTGTAACAGAAAGGGGAAAGAAATCAGGGTGATGAAGCCCATGGCATAGGCGCCTACCATGCGGGCTGAGGAGAACTGGTTCTTCTCGTTGTCGTCGGGGGTCATCACACCGAGCAGAGAACCGTAGGGGACATTGACCATGGTATAGACCGCCATCATGAGGATATAGAGGGTGTAGGCCCAAACGCGTTTGCCCTCGACGCCGAAGTCGGGCGTATAGAAGAGCAGGGCAAAGATAAGGCCGAAAGGTATGGCACCGAAGATGATCCACGGACGATAGGTGCCCCAACGGGATTGCGTGCGGTCGGCAATGGAACCCATCAGCGGGTCGGTCACGACGTCGAACATACGTGCCACGAGCATCAATATGCCGGCATCGACAAAGGAGAGTCCGAAAATGTTGGTGAAGAACATGGGGAATGCGGTGGACATAATCTTCCACGTAATGCCGCCTGCGGCCGCATCGCCCAAGGCATAAGCGAATTTTTCTGTGAATGAAGCCATAGATTAGGTTGTAAGGTGAGGTTATGAGGTTGTTAGGATATGAGGTTTTAAGGTTGTGAGGTTGTGAGGTTATGAGGGTCGGAATACTCTGAAAACTCTGAGTAATCCGAGTACTCAGAATAATCCGATTTCTCCGATAATTCAGATTACTCCGACTATTCCGCCCCAATCCTTTAGAGCCACAGGAGCTCGGAGGAGTCGCGACCAATGTCTCCCATCTTGGGGGCAACATCGTCCAAGAGGAGAAGCAAGTGCTTCTGGAAGAGGTCGATGAAGTCGTTGGTGGCAGGTGTCTCCAGGGCAGCGCCGAAAGCAACGTCCGTGGTGTTCTTGCCCGCCATGGCGAAGCAGAGGGGATAGCGTGACAGGACAGGGAGCAGCACTTGGCTCCACCATTGTCCCGAGGGGTCGTGCTGCACGCCGCATTCGGTGATAGTCATCATCTTGTTGTTCTGGCGCGACAGGACATGCATCCACGTCAGGCAAGAGTCCAACTGGGCAGCAAAGTGTCGGGAGGTGTCACATTGGTAAGCATCGCAACCGAGCATATCCACGCGGTCGTTGCCGGGATAGCGGTGTTGGAAAAGCTCATTGTTCCACTCCCCCTGCAGGTCGGTGGTGAAGCACCATATCGGCTTGGTATAGAGGCGGTCACGCATGTAGTCATGCACCATGTTCCACAACTGGATGAACTCCTCGTCGGAGCATTGGCCGACACCCCACCAGTAGTCGTTGCTATTGTAGTGATCCCACGGGCGGAAGATGTACGGGATGGAGCGTCCGTCCTTGGTTTGCAGCGTCTTGAGGAAAGCAACCAACTTGTGCAAGCCGCCGACGAACTTAGCGTTCTTCTCGCCCCCCGTCAGGATGCTCTGTACGGCCGATGGTTGAGAGACATCGGTGGCAGGACCTTCCGTGAGCGGGTTGCGTGGATGCCAGCTCAGCACGATGATGCCGCCGCGCTTGTGGTGTTTGATGATCTCCTCGCGGATGGCCTTGAAGGGGATGCTGTCTTGGTTGCAGGCATTGCCCAACTCGATGCCGCTCAGGTCGAACCCGACCACGGCTGGGTAGTCGCCAGCGACGGCATGCGTGTCGGAACTGTCCTTTTCCATCTGCCAAGAGTGACCACAGAAAGGGTCGTCCACGTGTCCGTACATGATGCCGTGCAGACGTAAGGTGTCCAGGCGCGTCATCAGACGGCTATGGGGGGTGGTGAAGACGAAATCCGTCTGTTTGTTGGATTCGCATCCGCTCAACAGGGCGATGGCAAGTGTGGCCAAGAGAAGAATCTTTTGTATCATTGGAGCAAAAATAGTTAGTCTTGTTGATAGTTCCTTCATGAAACGGTGCAAAGATAAAGATTTTTTGTGATACAATGATACATTATTCCATCTATTTGTAGTATTCTACTACATTTTTCCAGTTTCGCAAACTGACACTTGCGAAACTGGAGAGGAGTTAACTGGAGTTAAAAGGAGTTATCGCTTCGCTCGGGGAGTTAACGGACGATACTAAAGATAGACCTCGACCACGTGCTGTCCCGGAGTGGCGGGAACGACATTGCCCGAAACGGGGGCACCGTCCAGGACGAGGCGTTGGACACCTTTCTGCCGGCCCTCGGGATTGTGGACGTGGATGGTGAATACGGCATCGCGCAACGTGCGTCGGACGGTGTATTCCTTCACGTCGGTCGAAAGGCACGGGTCAATCTCCAGACCATCGTAGGTAGGTTTGATGCCCAGCAGATATTGGCTGACGGTGTACCACATCCAGGCGGCGGTGCCCGTGAGCCAAGAGTTCTTGCCTTCGCCAGGACGGGCGGCATCCTTGCCAGCCACCATCTGGCAGTTGACGTAAGGTTCCACCTTGTGGAGCGTTTGGTCAGTCAGGTACATCGGACAGATCTTCTGGAACAATTCCCAGGCATCGTTGCCACGGCCTGCTACGGTGTCGCCAATGATGACCCACGGGTTGTTGTGACAGAAGATACCCGCATTCTCCTTGTAACCAGCAGGATAGCTGGAAATCTCGCCCATCTCGACGTGATAGGTGGTGTAGGCGGGGTTGTTGAGCACCATGCCGTGTGGGCTGTCGAGGTACTTCTTGCAGCTGTCCAACGCCTTGTCCACCAAACCCTCCTTCAGTCCGATGCCCGCCATGGTGCACCAGCCTTGCGACTCGATGAAGATCTTACCCTCCTCGTTCTCGTTGCTGCCAATCTTGTGACCGAAGTAGTCATAGGCGCGGAGGTACCATTCGCCGTCCCAACCATGTCGGCGCACTGCCTCGATCATGTTGTCGATGCACTTTTGGGCACGGTCGGCCTCGGCCTGCTGACCCAGGTGTTGGCAGAGTTCGACATACTGGCGACCGCAGAAGACGAAGAGACCGGCAATCATCAACGACTCGGCCTGACTGCCCTCGGTCTTGTTCTCGGTGGTCTGGAAACTCTCGTTCGGATCCCAGCTGAAGCAGTTCAGGTTCAGACAGTCGTTCCAGTCGGCACGTCCGATGAGCGGCAATAGGTGTGGTCCGAGGTTCTCGACAACGTGGTTGAACGAGGTGCGGAGGTGTTCCATGAGGCTCACTTCGCTGCCAGCGACGTTGTCCCAAGGCACCTGTTCGTCCAGGATAGAGAAGTCGCCCGTCTCCTTCAAGTAAGCTATCGTGCCGAAGATGAGCCACATCGGGTCATCGTTGAAGCCGCCACCGATGTCGTTGTTACCGCGTTTGGTGAGCGGCTGGTACTGATGGTAGCAACCGCCGTCGGGGAACTGCGTCGAGGCGATGTCGATGATGCGCTGGCGGGCACGGCTCGGAATCTGGTGAACGAAGCCGACCAAATCTTGGTTGGAGTCGCGGAAGCCCATGCCACGGCCGATGCCACTCTCGAAGAACGACGCCGAACGGCTGAAGTTGAAGGTAATCATGCACTGATACTGACTCCAGATGTTGACCATGCGGTTCAGACGTTCGTCCGACGACTCGACCCCGAACTTGCTCAACAGGCCATCCCACAGAGCGCGCAGTTCGGCAAAGGCGGCATCGACGGCCTCGGTGGTGGCAAAACGGGCAATGGTCTCCTGCGCTTTGCGTTTGTTGACCAACGTGACGTCACTGTCCTGACTGGAGATAAGTGTGCCGGCCTTTTTGCGCTCGATATCGGCAGCACAGAACTTCTCGTCCTGCTCATTCTCGACATAGCCAAGGACGAAGATATAGTCACGGCTCTCGCCCGGTTGCAGCGTCACCTCTATATAATGAGAGGCAATTGGACTCCACCCATGTGCCAGACTGTTGGCCGGTTTGCCCTCCACGACACATTGCGGATTGCTGAACTCGTTGTAGAGGCCAATGAATGATTCGCGGTCGGTGTCGTAGCCCTGTACCGGTACGTTGACACTGTAGTAAGCATAGTGATTGCGGCGCTCCTTGTACTCCGTCTTGTGGTAGATGACACTGCCGTCAATCTCCACCTCGCCGGTACTCCAGTTGCGCTGGAAGTTCTCCATGTCGGTGGCAGCATTCCACAGGCACCATTCGGCGAAGCTGAACAACTTGAACGAACGCGCCTCTTTCGACGTGTTGGTCAGCGTCAGTTTCTGCACCTCGGCCCACGTCTTGAGCGGGACGAAACAGAGCAACGATGCGGTGATGCCGTTCTTGCTGCCCGTGATGCGGGTGTAGTTCATGCCGTGGCGGCACTCGTAGCTGTCCAACGGCGTCTTGCAAGGCTTCCATCCGGGGTTCCAGATGGTGCCGTTGTCATGGATATAGAAGTATCGACCACCGTTATCCATCGGCACACCGTTATAGCGGTAACGTGTGATGCGACGGAACTTGGCATCCTTATAGAAGTCATAGCCGCCGCCCGTGTTGGAAATCAATCCGAAGAAGTCCTCGTTGCCCAGATAGTTGATCCAGGGGAAAGGGGTGGCGGGTTCGGTGATGACAAACTCGCGAGCCTGGTCGTCGTAGTGACCGTAAATCTTGTTGCTCATAGTCAAAGTGTTGATTTTTACAGGAGCAAAATTATAGATAAATCCCAACTCTTGCAAGAGCTGGGATTTTATTCTATGTCATTTGGATAAAATAGTACATATATTTGTCGAAATAATCGAGGCAAAGGCGAGAAAGTGACGTCAGATTCTCATCTTGACTGTCCAACTGCCGCTGCGGAGGCGGAGCAGGAAAATGGTGCCTCGGATGCCAAGTTCGAGCGCCATGGCAATCCAGTAACCGACCAGTCCGAAGCCCAGTACCTTGGTGAAAATGAGCGCCAAAGAGATACGGACCAACCAGATGGAGGCCAAGTTCATGCCGCATGGCACCAAGGTGTCGCCCGCTCCGACGAAGGCACCGTAACTGACAATGGCAGCGGCAAACATCGGTTCGGCAAATGCCTCAATGCGAAGGACGTAGGTGGTGAGTGCCTGCACTTCGAGGTCGGGGGTCATGAGTGCCATGACATAGGGCGCTCCGACGAACATGATGATGCCCATCACGGTCATCACAATCATACCCATGCCCACCGAGATGCGGGCAAAGGAGCGTGCCAAGGGGGTACGTTGTGCTCCGATGCTTTGTCCCACCAGGGTGGTGGCGGCATCGGCAATACCGAAGCCTGGCATGTAGCAGAGACCCTCGATGATGATGCCAAAGGCGTTGGCGGCAATGGCAATGGTGCCCAACGGCGCGATGATGATGGTGCTGGCAATCTGGGCGGCGCACATCACAAAATGTTCTGCCCCCATCGGCCAGGCGATGTGCCACCACTTCTTGAGGATGCGCACCAGTCGCTGCCGGGTCTTTTCGTTGGGGTGGTTGCTCTCGGTCGATGATTCGCTCGACGGCTCGTTGGCTCCCTTTTTGTCGAGCGACAATTTGAGCGTGTCGTTGTACAGCAGGAGGTAGGCGGTGGTGACCAGCGCAATCAGGAAATAGGCCAACGCCGAACCGATGGCGGCACCCAAGACACCCATGTGGAAGTGGAAGATGAAGATGGAGTTGAACACCACATCGAGCACACATGCCACCGACAGCAGGATGCTGGGCACCTTGACATTACCCACACTTCGCAACATACCGGTCGAGAGGGTGAGCAACATCATCAACGGTATCATGCCGGTAAAGATAGCAAAGTAGATGGAGGCATCATCGACAATCTCGGGCGATCCGCCCAGCCAATGTGGCAGGTAGGGCGAGATGGCCAATCCGATGGCACACAGCAGAATACTGAATGCCAACGAGGCCACCAGGCCGATGCGCAGTATGTTGCGGGCCTCCTGATTGCGTTTGGCTCCAATCTGGTGAGCTACCTGCACGCAGAAACCGGCTCCCACCGAGTTGCACAGACCGCCCATCAGCCAGGTGCTCGAACTGACCAGTCCGATGGAGGCCGATGCCGTGGCACCCAGACTGCCCACCATGGCAGCGTCGATGTACTCCATCAGAATCTGCATCAGTTGCGCCAGCATGGCAGGCACACTGAGGTAGGCGGTCAATATAATACGTTCGCGGAGAGACAGACCTGCCCCTTCGCGGATACGTTCCAAAAGTATGTCTTTCGTACCTTTGCTCATCGGTGGATGGTGTGACAATCAGGGTTGTGCAATATAATCGTTGAAGCGGCGAAGTGCCTCGTGCAGTGTTGCGTGCGTACAGGCCAGGTTGATACGGAGGAATCCTTCTCCGGCGCGACCATAGTCGGACCCGACCGAGAACCATACCTTGGCATCAATGAGCAGCCGGCGTGCCAGTTCGTGACTGTCGATGCCCCATCGTTGACACACCGAACGGCAATCGACCCACAGGAGGTAGGTGCCTTGCAGTTCGGCGCAGGGGAGAGCTAACTCCTTGCGCGCCAAGAGATAATTGTCGTAGATGTAGCTGCGCAGTTCGTCCAACCATTCGCCTCCTTCGGTATAGGCGGCAATGACTGCCTCGACACCGAACGGATTGACGTCGCATGTCTCGTTGAGGTTGATGGCGCGGTCAATGCGTCGGCGCATTTCGTCGTCGGGACAGACCAGGAAGGCATTTTGCAGACCGGCGATGTTGAACGACTTGCTGGGCGAGAGGCAGACGACGTAACGGAGGTCGGCGAGTGCGCTGTCTTTTTCCAGAGCAC
Organism: uncultured Bacteroidales bacterium; assembly: GCA_902776605.1. Lineage (GTDB taxonomy): Bacteria > Bacteroidota > Bacteroidia > Bacteroidales > UBA3663 > Liminaster. Next base: position 7,142 of record CACYQQ010000056.1, read on the forward strand.
TTGCCACCACACGCGCCAATGGATGATACAATCGGTTGGGGGCGGTTATCTCGTTGTGAATCTCGTCGCTGATGAGGGTAACGTGGTGACGGGTACAGAGTTGCGCCACGCGGAGCAGTTCCTCCTCGCTCCAGATGCGCCCGATGGGGTTGTGGGGATTGCAGAAGAGGAGCGTTGTGGTCTTCTCTTGCGCCAGGGCCAACTCCAGCTGCTCCCAATCGATGTCGTAGCGCCAGGTGTTGTCCGTTGGGTCCAACTGACCCAGGACGGGTACCTCCAGCACCTGACAACCGGCATTGCGCACCAGGTTGAAGAACATGTTATAGACCGGCGTGAGGATGACTACGTTGTCGCCCACCTGACACTGCGCCTTGAGCACGGCGGCGATGGCAGGTATCACGCCGATGGTATAGAGAATGTGCTGAGGGTCGATGTTCCACTGATGGCGTGTGGCAAACCAGTCGCCAATGGCGGCATAGTAGGCCTGGGGCACAATCGTATAGCCGTAACACCCATGGGTGGCACGACGTACGATAGCCTCCTGCACACACGGTGCCGTGGCAAAATCCATGTCTGCCACCCACAGCGGCAGGACATCGGGGTTGGAACACTCGTCCCACTTGACGCTGTTGGTGTGACGACGCTCTATGGGTTGGTCAAAGTTGTACATGCTGGATGCAAAAAAATATCAATTGTCAATTATCAATTGTCAATTATCGATTGACTAATGGCCTTCGGCGCTAAAGTCCTACGAGGCTATCAATTATCAATTGTCAATTATCAATTATCAATTTTCCTTCGTCCCGTCGCCCCTGCCTCGCGCTTTTAATCGGGTTAAATTTTGGTCAATAATGGGTCTGGATTCGGTAATTGATTTCGGTTGATTCAACCTTGCGCCAATCAATACCCAATCGATACCCAATCGATACCCGACCATCATCGCGAGGGTAGGGCGAGGGAGGGGGAAAAGCGGGTTTAGAGGGAGTTAAAGAAGTTAGGGGAGATAAAGAAGATAAAGACGATAGAAAAAGTCCCTAAAAGCCTTAGCAGGAAAGATAATTGAAAGGAAAAGAGCTATCGTCTTTATCTTCTCAGCGTCCCTTAGGACGCGATAACTTCTTGTACTTCTTTATCTCCTTCCGTTAAGCTTTGCTTGCTCCGCTTTCTACTTTGCAGTCGGCAGGGGCTTTCTGGTTCTCGTCGAAGATGAGTTCGCCAATCTTGCCTTCCACTTGGATGGAGCCGGAGGTGGGGTTCTTGATGGAGGTGATGTCACCCTTGATGGTGGCTTGGACGGTGCTGTACTCGAAGTTGAGGTTGGCATCGGGACCGAAAGTGCAGTCCTCCAGGATGAGGCCATCCACGTAGCAGAGCAACTGCTCGCCTGTCAGGTGGCAACGCACCAGGCGGATGTTCTTGCCGTACCAGGCGAGGTATTCGCCATTGAGTTCGGAGTCGTAGATAGTGACGTTCTCGGCCTCCCAGAAAGCATCCTTCGAGTTGATGACGGCGTTGCGGATGACGACGTTCTTGGCATACTGGAAGGAGTAGTTGCCGTCCTGCTTATAGTCCTGAATATCAATGTTGGAGCAGTGCATGAAGAGGTAGTCCGCCTTGGCGATGGTGACGTCGCGCAGCTTGATGTCCGAGCAGTCCCAGAACGTCTCCTGGGCATTGGGGAACTGGCAACGGCTGACGTCGATGCCTTTCATGCGGCGGAACATCTTGGGGGCATCCACTTGGCAGTCGGACAGGGTTCCGTTCTCGCTGTACCAGAGCGAGGAGCGGGCGCTCTCGGCGAAATAACTCTTCTCGACCTTGAAGCCGCGGCACTCCCAGAAGACATATTTGCCTTCGAAGCGACAGTCGTGGGCATAGATGTTGCCCGACTCCTTGATAGAAGATTCTCCGAGATGAATAGTAACTTGATCTAATTCCACATCATGGGCGGTGTAGAGAGGACGTTCACCGCCAAATTCCTTGTTCTTAATGAGTTGCATTGATTGTTTTTAATTAGAGCCCCCCACCTGAATTGCCCCTCGGCTAAAGCCTCGTCTTCTCGCGGAGGGTTATCAACCCTCCTAATTGCTGCGAGGACCCCGAGGGGAGGAATATTCTCCATAGAAGATGGGAAGTCGATTATTTTGAATGGGTTAAGTTGTTCTTGTAAAACTTGTAAAGATATGTAATATTGTACGAAATTCTCTCTGTGGGGACAATCTCCTCCCTCTCGGCGGGAAAAAACACCTCCCCTCGGGGAGGTCGGGAGGGGGTCTTACACATTCGCATTGAGCTTCTGATAGATAGCCTCGACGATGGTCTTGTTGCCCGCTACGATGGAGATGTGACGGTCATTGCGGAAAGGCTTGATGATGCCGCCTGCCTCCTCGACAATGAGGGCGCCGGCACAGGCATCCCAGGGTTTGAGGTCCAATTCCCAATAGCCGTCCAAGAGGCCCGAAGCCACGCAACAGAGGTCGTAGGCAGCAGAACCCATACGGCGGATGCCACGCACGTTCGGGATGATGGCACAGGCATTGTCCAAGTTGTTGATGGGGTTGGTGCCTTTGTCGTAGGGGAAGCCGGTAGCCAATACACATTCGTTGAGGTCCGTCTTGCGCGACACGTGGATGAATCGGCCATTCCAGCTGGCACCCTCACCACGGACAGCGCTGAAGAGTTCGTCCATAAAGGGGACATAGACCACACCGACCTGAGTCTCACCCTTGTAGCGCACGCCGATGCTCACGCAATAGATGGGCAGACCCTGACTGTAGTTGTTGGTGCCGTCCAACGGATCGACCACCCATTCCCATTCGGCGTCCGGATTGTTGCGGTGCTCGCCTGTCTCTTCACCCAGGATATTGTGCGTAGGGTAGCGATTGGAGATGCGCTCGATGAGGAGGGCTTCACATGCTTTATCTACCTCAGTGACAACGTCATGGATGCTTGACTTAGTCTCCATGAACAGGTGACGCGAACGGAATTTTTCACGTTGAATATGACCAGCCTCCATGGCCCAGTCAATGGCTCGGCGCAGGATGTCATGCACGTCGGTGGTTTCGGTCTTTCTCATAATTACTTGTTATCTAATAATGTGCAAAAATAGGCATTATTTATGTAATATGCATAAAATCAAGTTTTTTTAACAGAAAAAAGTTCGTAAGTCCGTATAAATCGCTATCTTTGCAAGTCATTTTTAAAAATTAAGGTTAGAGAATGTTTGAAAATAAGTCCGTCGCATATTATACCTTGGGTTGCCGACTGAATTTTGCAGAGAGTTCGACGTTGGCCGCCCGGTTAGAGCAATTGGGCTTCAAGAGAGTCAAGTCCGGCGCGCCCGAAGGTGGTGCCGACTTGTTGGTGGTCAATACCTGTGCCGTGACGGAGCAGGCCACCGCCAAGTGCCGTCAGCAGATACGCAAGTTGATTCGGGAGAACCCTCGTGCATTCGTCTTAGTGACAGGCTGTTACGCACAGATTGAACCGAAGGAGCTGGCCGACAGCATCGGCGGCATAGACCTCATTGTGGGTAGCGAATTTAAGGGCGAGAACCTCACCGCCTTGTTGGGCGACTTGACCAAACGTGCTGAGGCTGAGGTGGTTACCACCCGATTCCAAGAGATACATACGTTTCATGCCAGTTGTTCGGCCGACGACCGCACCCGCCATTTCCTCAAGGTGCAGGACGGTTGTAACTACTTCTGTACCTATTGCACCATCCCGATGGCACGCGGCGGTAGTCGAAATCCCCGCATCGAGGAGTTGGTGAAGCAGGCCGAAGGGGTGGTGGCACAAGGCGGCAAGGAGATAGTTCTGACGGGTGTCAACATCGGCGACTTCGGTCGTAGCACGGGCGAGACCTTCTTTGACCTGTGTCGCGCCCTGGACCAGGTGGAAGGGGTGGAGCGTTACCGCATTGGCAGTATCGAACCCAACCTTTTGACCGACGAACTGCTGCAATGGATTGCTGGTGAGGCGCAACGTTTTGCACCCCATTTCCATATCCCCTTGCAGGCGGGTAGCGACGAAGTGTTGCGCCTGATGCGTCGCCGATATGATACTGCCCTTTTCCGTCGCAAGATAGAGTTGGTCAAGACCCTCTTGCCCGATGCCTTTATCGGGGTCGATGTCATGGCAGGTATGCGTGGCGAGACTGCCGAGCTCTTTGAACAGTCGTATCGGTTCCTGGAGAGTCTGCCCGTCAGTCAGTTGCACCCCTTCACCTACAGCGAACGCACCGGAACGAAGGCGTTGGAAATCAAGCCCATCATCCCTGTGCGCGAACGTCACGAACGCACGGCGCGCTTGGTGGAACTGTCGGAAAAGAAGTTGCGCGATTTCTATACTTCGCAGATGGGCACCACCCGTCGCGTGTTGTGGGAACAGCCCTCGGCCGGCCGTCCCATGCACGGATTTACAGAGAATTACATTCGCGTCGAAGCCCCTTACGAGGCATCGCTCATCAACCAATGCACGGAAGTGGTGCTCGGTCATCGGTTGGGCGAGAGTTCGCAAGGGTTGGTGATTCTTTGAGAGAGTAAAGAGTAATGTGTAAAGGAGTATGAATCGGCATTGCCGGATTATCGGAAGAATCTGAGTAATCAGAATAATCGGAGTACTCCGAATGCTCGGAGCATTCCGAAACCTCCGAATCATCGGATAAGGCTTTTGCCCACCGATTCAATCGTCCCTGTCACTTTCTTTTCACTTCTCTGTCAATTCTTTGTCACTTCCTTTAACATTTTAATATAACATTTTATGCATTTCAAGTCCCTTATCCTTATGAGTACAATGTGCGTCATGGTAAGTGCCTGTAGCGAGAAGCGGCAGAACCCGTTGATGACGGAGTCCGATGCCCCTTACGGAATCATCAACTATGAGCAAATCACTATCGACGATTACCGCGAAGCCATGCAAGAAGGTATGCGTCAACAGAAAGCCAACATCGAGGCCATCGTCAACAATCCCGACAAACCCACCTTCAGCAACACCATCGAGGCATTCGACAAGAGTGGTACTTTGCTCGATAAGACGTTCCTCACCTTTGGTAACATGTCGGGCAGTAACAGTTCCGAAGAGATCCGTCAGTTGGAGACTGAGGCCTATGCCCAACTCTCTAATCACAACGACGATATCTATCTGAACCGCGCTCTCTTCGACCGTATCAAGCAAGTCTATGACCGCCACTTGGATAATGTGTCGGGCGAGACCGAGATGCTCGACCACGAGCAGATGTCGGCCTTGAAACATATCTATCAGGACTTTACACGCGCCGGTGCTGCCTTGACCGACGAAGAGCAGGAGAAGCTCCGCGCCTTGAACCTCGAAATCAGTAACTTGCAGGTGCAGTTCAGTCAGAACCTCTTGCACGAGACCAACAATACCTACGTCACCGTCGATAGCCGCGAGGAATTGGCAGGTCTGCCCGAAGCCAACATCGAAGCCGCTGCCCAGATGGCCAACGAACAGGGTCAGCCCGGTAAGTTCATGTTCAACATGCAACGCCCATCGTGCAACCCTGTGCTCCAATATTGCTCCAACCGCGACGTGCGCCGTCGTGTCTATGAAGCCTACTACAACCGTGGTAATCAAGGCAATGAGTGGGACAACAAAGAGATCTGCAACAAACTGGTGCGTCTGCGTCTCAAGCGTGCCCAGTTGTTGGGCTACAAGAGTTGCGCCGAACAGATTCTCACCAAACGTATGGCACAGAATAGAGATCCTGCCATCGATAAGGCAAAAGAGGAGTTGGCCGACATCCGTCGCGAGATGAAGAAAGATGGTCTCAAGTGTGAACCCGAGGGTTGGGACTATATGTATTATTGCAGTCGCGCCAAGGCTGCCCGCTTCCAGATTGACGAGGAGAAGATGTCGGAATACTTTGAAATCAACCACGTCATCGAGGGTATCTTCTATGTCGCCAATCGTCTGTATGGCTTGACCTTCAAGGAGATAACAGGCACCGTTCCGACCTACGAGCCATCGGCCCGCGTCTGGGAGGTGAGCGACAAGAACGGAGAGGTGCTGGCTGTCTTCTACGGCGACTATTATCCTCGTGACGGCAAGGGCGCCGGCGCTTGGATGTCGGACATGCGTAGTCAGAGTTTCCGTACCGAGAATGGTAAGGAGGTGCGTGTCATCCCGATTGTCCAGAATGTATGCAACATGACCAAGGCATCGGGCGATGGTCCTGCCTTGCAAAGCATTGATAATGTGACCACTATGTTCCATGAGTTCGGACATGCCATGCACTTCATGATGCACAATGTGCACTATAATGCGACCTATAATGTCGAGACCGACTTCGTAGAACTTCCTTCTCAGATTAACGAGCATTGGGCTACCGAACCTGAGGTTCTGGCGGTCTATGCCAAGCACTACAAGACGGGTGAAGTCATCCCTGCCGAGATGGTGCAGAAGTTGGTCGAGAGCGAGAAATATGGTCAAGGTTTTGCCACCGTTGAATATCTTGCTGCCGCTATTGTCGATATGGATATCCACAGCATGACGCAGTTGCCTGCCGACTTTGATGTCATTGCTGCCGAGGAGGAGACCCTTGCCAAGTGGGGCATCCCTCGACAGATTTTGCCCCGATACCGCGTCACCAACTTCAGTCACTGCATGGGTGGCGGTTATACCGCTGGCTACTATTGCTACCTCTGGAGCGAAGTGCTTGATTGTGATGGCTTTGAGGCCTTCAAGGAGGCAGGTAATATCTTCGACCCAGCGTTGGCCGAGCGCTTCCGTAAGTCTTGTCTGGAACCAGGTTCTATCGACGATGGCTTGACCATGTACCGCAATTTCCGTGGTCACGGACCGGACGTCAATGCCCTGTTGCGCAAGCGTGGCTTGAAAGCTAAACAATAATAGTACGATTAAGGAGTTAATTTCATGTAGTTAACGGGAGTTATAAGGAGTTATCGGACAAATGCTGTAGTTGCCCAATGCTTTGTGCCCACGATAGTAACGTCCGTTAACTCCCCAAGCGAAGCGATAACTACTATTAACTCCCATTAACTACTCTCAAGTTTCGCAAAGACTACAATTTGCGAAACTTGAGTAATAATTCTATCAATTTATGAAGCACAGTTTCCTTCTCCTTCTTTCTCTCTTGCTCTCAACCTCTTGGCTGAGGGCAGCCGACACAGTGTCTCCACTCTACGACTTGGTGGTTGCCAAGGATGGGTCGGGCAATTTCGACAATATCCAGGATGCCATTATCGCCATCCGCGATTATAAGCCCGAAGGTCGTCAACGCATCTTGGTCAAGAAAGGTGTCTATGAGGAGAAGGTCATCGTGCCCAGTTACAAGACCAACATCACCCTGATTGGCGAGGACCGCGACAACACTATCCTCATATGGCACGACCATGCCAACATGCGCACCGCCAGTGGTTGGCCCGCTTTCAGTCGGACGGAGGAGGACCGTGCTCAACAGGACGGACTTGCCAAGTCGGGTCGTAAGATTGGTACGTTCCAGAGTTATACGCTCCGGGTGGACGGCCTCGGTTTCGAGTGCGAGAACATGACTATCTCCAACGACGCCATGACGCACTGGAATGCCAACTGGTGGCAGACGCGTTCCAACAGCCAGGGGGTAGGACAAGCCGTTG
>CACYQQ010000057.1 GCA_902776605.1 uncultured Bacteroidales bacterium
CGACGAGTACGACTATATCATCGATGCCATCGACTCGTTGAAGGACAAGGCATTGCTCATCCTCCTTGCCACGCAGACCAAGGCGCGTTTCTTCTCGTCGATGGGTGCTGCCCTCAAGCTCGATCCCACCCGCATCAAGGTGGCCGAGTTCTGGAAGGTGCAAGGCGACCCCTTGGCGCGTGCTTTGCGCAACCGCTTCAAGCGCGACAAGCAGTTCCCCAAGCACAAGTTCCCGTGCGTCTATTCCGACGAACTGCTTCAGAACAAAGGCCATAACGCCACCTGCGGCACGGAGAAGTGTATGTGTCCCAAGGCCAAACTCGGTCCGGGCGACCCCAACCTCCTCAACCACGAATGGTGTTCGGCCAAGGCCCAGATCAATGGTTCCCTGGCACACATCACCGCCATCTTCGGGTTCCTCCTGTCGGGCCTCGTGATACAGGATGCCATCAAGGAGTAACCCTCCTTTCGGACAATTATATCTCTCGCTGATTTCGCCGATTCCGCGGATTTATTTCTGCGCTATCTGCGTTATCTGCGAGAGTCTTTTTTCTCGCAGATTTCGCTGATTGCGTGGATTAGTTTCTGCGCTCTCTGCGTTATCTGCGAGAGTCTTTTTTCTCGCAGATTTCGCTGATTGCGTGGATTAGTTTCTGCGCTCTCTGCGTTATCCTCGAGAGTCTTTTTTCTCGCAGATGTTGCTGATTCCGCGGATTAATTTCTGCGCTATCTGCGTTATCCGCGAGAGTCTTTTTTCTCGCAGATTTTGCCGATTCCACGGATTAATTTCTGCGCCCTCTGCGTTATCAGCGAGAGATAATTTTTTCCTTCAAGGAGAAGGAAGTGGCGGTGGTCGATTGTTGATAACTTTGTTGATAAGTATGGATAACTTGTTCACAATGGTGGATAACTTGGTTGATAAGTGCCATTTTTGCCTTTTTTGTCGAGTTATGCACAAAGAGTGTTGATAACTTTTTTCCTTGATTCTATTCCATCCTCTTTCCTTCAAAAAGCAAAAACATCCCCGTCACTCCCAGTTCTCTCCTTGCTTACCTTCGGTGAACTTTCGGTAGAGTTTCGGGCGACCTTCTCCCTTTTTGCTGCCTTTTAAAGGGAGAAGGTAGGCAGAAACAAAGGGGAAGGTCAAGGTCTGTTCGGTGGCAGCAGAGGGGGGTGGATGGGGGGGGCGCTGCTGAAGGTTGATAACCTCCTGCGAGAAGAATCGGGGGTAGGGTTTGTGTGGGTCGGGGGGAGACCCTTTTTTTGTGTCAACGGCGGACAATGAAAAGTTGGAATGCAAAGTAAGAATAGCAAACCTCCCTTGGGTATGTTAAAAATGCACGGGTGGGAAAGCAGTTTTGGGGCGTTTCCTTGTTTGCGTGGCGAGAAGTGCATAATTTTGCGGCCGCATTTACTTTGTTTCCTTTTTTTTCATCCCCATGTGTGTGGATCGAATATAGTGTAATAGAATATATTTTGTTGGTTATAAGAGTAGGGTGTACCTTAGGAAATGTGTGCGGGCAGGGCATTGCCGACAGGTTATTGATGGGCATATCGTTTACGTACCGAGAAGACTCTATAATCAAAAGCTAATATTTCTTTTTCAATGAAAACCAAGACTTTTTTTACATCCATCGCTTTGACGATAGGTTTATTGTGGTCGGGACCATTGCGTGCCAACGACTCTGTTTCCAATGTTGCGGACGAATCGGAAATCTCTTTGCAGGGCGAAGAGACGAAGAAATCCGATGGCAAGAAGGATTATTTTTGCATCAGTAAGAAAACTATAGCTGGAAAATGGCAAATTCAGTTCGTCAAGGGTGAAGGTGCTACAAACGAAGTGACTTTGCAATATCGAACCTCTTTAACAAGTGGAGAATGGAACTCAGTTAGTGGAGATATTGAGTTGAGTGGGAAACAAAAATATTATTTTCGAGTAGAATCCCCTGTTGCTTCTTTGGAAGGTTATCATTTTAAGATAACAGGTACTGCACCATGCATCTTTAGCGGCAACCTGATGTCGCTTCTTGACCCAGATATGGAGCAAGATTCTGTGCCGGCTGGCGCATTCCGTAACCTGTTCCAGAGTTGTAACCGGTTGCAGAGTGCCGAAGAACTGCAATTGCCAGCCACCCGTTTAGGGGAGGGCTGTTATGAGAGCATGTTTGAGGATTGCCATGCTTTGAAAACTGCACCAGAGTTGCCAGCCACGACTTTGGCCAATAGCTGTTATGAGAGCATGTTTGAGGATTGCTATGATTTGACAACTGCACCCAAGTTGCCAGCTACGGAGTTGGTCAAAGACTGTTACAAGAACATGTTTGCGGGCTGTGGTGAATTGAATTATGTGGTGGCGAACTTCTCCGATTGGAATGTCGAGGATGCCACTGCGGACTGGCTTTCGGGCGTGGCCGAAAAGGGTGTATTCTTCTATCAGGGCGATTCTTCTGTAGTTCGTAGTGCAAGCACCGTTCCCGATGGCTGGGTAGTTAATCCTGACTATTTCACTTTTACAGCGGAGGAGGATAGTGTAGGCGTTTACCTTTCTGGAGTTGAAAGCCGTCCCGACGTTAGCGTGCAGTACTCGGTCGATAGATACACATGGGTGGACTATGTTGAATCTGGAAACATAATGACATTAGCGAGTGTGGGGGATAAACTCTATTGGCGAGCAGCGGACCAGAATCCGTCGCTGCAAGGTTTGAGGTTTAGTGTCAATGGCAAAGCTGAAGTTTCGGGCAATATCATGTTCCTGTTGGATGCAACGGGCAAGCAGACGAAGGTGCCAGCGGGGGCGTTTAAGTCTCTCTTCCAGAATTGCCAATTGACCAAGGCACCTGCTTTGCCTTTTACCGAGTTGGGCGACAGCTGTTATGCCGAGATGTTCGACAATTGCAGGAACCTGACCATGGCTCCCGAGCTGCCCGCCACCGAGTTGAGCCGGGCTTGTTACATGAGCATGTTCCGTGATTGTGCTGCCTTGACCAAAGCTCCGGTTCTGGCCGCAGAGAAACTGGCGCCTCTCTGTTACAGCGATATGTTCGAAGGATGTGGGTCTTTGACAAAGGCTCCCGCGTTGCCAGCCTTGACGTTGACCGACAGTTGCTACTTCAAGATGTTCAATAAATGTGCAGCCTTGACCGAAACTCCTGTCCTGCCTGCCACTCAGATGGCAACGGGCTGTTACCGGGATATGTTCGACGAGTGCAGGAACCTGTCGAAAGTCTATCTGGCTGCTACCAGTTTGACCGAGGCCGAGGCAAGCGGTTGGTTGGGGCATGTGAGTGCCACGGGCATCTTCTATTGCCCCGAGGAGTTCCAGAACGACACGCACAACGCTACCGGTGCGTGGGGCAAGCCATTAGGTAGTGGTTGGAAATTCAATGCCTACAAGAGCCGCGTCCAACTCAACGCACAGGGTTATGCCACCTATTCTACTCCCTTGGCACAGCGCATTGTGAAAGGGGGTGAGGTTGCAACCTGTCGGGTGAACGGCGTGGTGGTGGAAGCCGAGCCTGTCGGAACGACCATTCCTGCCGGCGAAGGTGTCCTCCTGGTGGGTGAACCCAATGCGACGGTCGAGTTGGAAACGCCCCTTTTCGCTTATGCACAGTCGGAGGCCGAGGCATTGATACAGAGCGACTTGACTCCAGCCACGACCGTCGATGAACCTCTCTGCACGCTCGATGCGTCGAAAGCTCTTTATCTGTTGAAGGACAATAGTTTTGTGCCCGCAGCTACTCGCGGGGTGCAACCTTATGAACATGGCTCCGCCGCCCTTACATTGGCAGAACCAGTTCATGCATCGGCTTTGCGCATCGTGATTGCCGGCTCTCCACTCCTGTCGGCCGAAGCCACTATTTCGGAGTGCGGATATACCACGCTTTGCGTGCCTTTCAATGCCTCCGTTCCCGAGGGAACTGCCGTTTATGCGCTTCGCCGCATCGATGCCGAGGGTCTGCATTTCGGCAAGGTGAAGGCGCTGGTTGCCGGCGAGGGTTATGTCGTGGAAGGTGCTGTCGGACAGACTTATACCTTCACCGAGGTGTACGACGACGTGGTGGACCAGAACCTGCTGCAAGGTGTCACGGTAGATACTTCGGTGAGTGAATTGAACTTCTGGGGTCGTGTGCAAGAGGAGAACATCTACGACTTCCCATGGATTTTGGCGAAGGATGGTACCTTCAAGCGCTACACGGGAGGCATGATTCCTGCCGGCAAGGCCTATTTGAATGGTAACTTGTTGAAGAACAACGATATGGCTGCCGGTGCCATGCGCGTCCTGCTGGAGGAGGTCGAAGAAGATGATACCACGGTCATCGCTCCGTTGGAGGATGCCGATGTCGTTGCCCCCGAGTACTACTCGCTGGATGGACGTCGCCTCGCTCAACCACGTCGCGGTGCATTCTGCATTGTGCGTGGACGTAAGATTATTCTGGTGAAATAAAGGTTTCCCTTTCCGCCGTGCTCGGTTGGCGTGGCGGAAAGGGAAATTTTTCATTTTTAATTGTTTATTTTCGCATTCTCAGTTTGTTATGAAAAAATATATTGTTCCCGAAATACATGTCGTAGCGTTGGAGACAGAAATGCCGTTGGCCATCTCTGAAAAGACGATGACCTTCAAGCTGAATGACAATGCCACGTCGGTAGAAGATTTCGCCGCTTCGCAGTACCGCTCTAATCTGTGGGGAGAGGAGTAATTTTTGGAAAGAGTAGAGAGTAAAGTGTAAAGAGTAAAGTAGTTTGCACTGGCTCGCATTTCATCTATTGCGTAGTGTAAAAGATTGGGAATGCGTGTTGAATAATTCCCTTTGCCTCCATTCTCTCGAGAGATAATATTGTAGGTAGGGCAGATCTCTTTCCCTAAGTTATTGTTGCAGAAGAAGAAACGCCCCAACGGGGCAGTAGCTATTAGCCCAGTGGCAACGCCCTGGGTAATGTGTAACGACATAACCAACGCCCTGCAAGGGCAAAAGCATTCTTGTTCAGTAGGAAACGCTTTTGCCCTTGCAGGGCGTATTTCTTGTTTAGTTCTTTAGTTCTTCTGCCCGTTTTTTATCGTTGAAGAAACAGCTAATGCAGTCTGGGCGGAGGGAATTGTTACAAACACTACCCCATTAGTGTTACATTGGGACAAAAAATATCGGTTTGCCCTTTTTTATATAAAATAAAAGATGTACCTTTGAGGCAGAAAAATAAAACACCGTTACCTTACATTCCTTATCACATAGGCTATGTTGAATAAATCTTTAGTAACTTTTTCAGTTTTGGCCTCCATCGGCATGGGGGCTGTCAGTTATGCCCAACCGCCTCGTTTTCGCTTTCAGAAGAATCCTGAGGAGCGACACAAGTTGCAGGTGGGTAAGGTCAATATGGAGATTGACGCTGCCAATGGCGCCAGAATAGTCTCATTGAAGTATGGCGACACGGAAGTGTTGTCGCAAATCAATTTCCCCAACCAGTATGGCAGTACGTTCTGGACCAGTCCTCAGAAGGAGTGGAACTGGCCACCGGTCTTCGAACATGACATGGCACCCTACACCGTCCGACAGGAGGGAGAGGCCATCGTGATGACGTCACCGTTGTCCGAGAAACTGCCTTTGCGCATTGTCAAGCGGTTTGAGGTCGATGCCAAGAACCAAGGGTTCAAAGTGACCTATACATTGAAGAACGAATCTGCCGCCCCGCGCAAGGTGGCACCGTGGGAGATTACTCGCGTCCTGGCCAAGGGAAGCATCTTCTTTGACGCTGATGTCCAGAAGATTACGCCAGCTGGCGAGATGAACTTCCGCCGCAACGGAGCCGGATTGGCGCAATATGACATCGATCATGTGGAGGGCAAGAACCGTAAGATCAATGCCGACGGCAAGGGTTGGTTGTCGTACGTCAACAACAACTTGGTACTCACCAAACGTTTCCAAGACTTGACGCCCGAGCAGCCGGCACCCAACGAGGCCGAAATACAAGTCTATGTGCATCAAGGCGATGCCTACGTCGAACTGGAGAGCCAAGGTGCCTACACCGAGTTGCAACCGGGCGACTCGCTCCTGTGGCAAGTGCAGTGGAGTCTGTACCCGACCGATGAGCGTGCCGGTGAATATATCTACCCTTACCGCAACCCCGACCTCAAGACCGAGGAGCGTGTCGAAAACCTGCTCCAGATGCTCACGCCCGAGGAGAAAGTGGGATTGATGATGAACAAATCCATCTCGGTGGACCGATTGGACATCCCCAGCTACAACTGGTGGAGTGAGGCATGACACGGTATTCGCCAAGGGGGCTATACCGCTTATCCTCAACCCATTGGCATGGCGTCGGCCTTCAATGCCCAACTGGTGCATGACGTGTTTGCGACCGTCAGTGACGAGGCGCGCGCCAACTGGAACCGCTCGGACCACAATATATATAATGTGCCGATGGGCGTGACCTACTATCCCGGCAACCCCGAATTGACCTTCTGGTGCCCGAACGTCAACATCTTCCGCGACCCGCGTTGGGGTCGAGGTCAAGAGACGTGTGGCGAGGATCCATATCTGTCGGCCATCCTGGGTGTGGAGACGGTGAAAGGTATGCAAGGCGATGATTCCCATTACTTTAAGACCCACGCTTGCGCCAAGCACTACGCCGTGCACAGCGGTCCGGAACCCTTGCGCCACAGCTACGATGCCCGCGTCTCGATGCGTGACTTGTGGGAGACTTATCTGCCTGCTTTTAAGGCACTTGTGCAGAAGGGTAATGTCCGCGAGGTGATGTGCGCCTACAACCGTTACGAGGGCAAACCCTGCTGTATGAGCGACCGTCTGTTGATACAGATCCTTCGCCAGAAATGGGGTTTCGATGCCATCGTCCTGACCGATTGTGACGCCATCAACAACTTCTATAACAAAGGCCAGCACGAGACGCACCCCGATCCGTTGTCGGCTTCTGTGGATGCTGTGATGAACGGCACAGACTTGGAGTGTGGCAAGGTCTTCATGGTGTTGACCGAAGCCTTGAAGCAGGGTCTCATCGAAGAGAAAGTGCTTGACGATCACCTCCGTAAGACGCTCACGGGCCGTATCGAGTTGGGTATGTTCGACCCCGCCGACCGTCTGCCTTGGGCAAACCTGGGGGAAGAGGTTATCAGTTCAGAATCGAACCACCGCCTGTCGGTCGAGGCTGCCCGCCAGTCGATGGTGTTGCTCAAGAACGACAAATACAAGCAAGCCGATGGATCGTTGAGCAACGCACCGTTGTTGCCACTCTCTAAGCAGTTGAAAACTATTGCCGTAGTGGGTCCGAACGCCGATGACGTCGAACTCCTGAACGGTAACTATGGTGGTACGCCGACCCGCGCTCACCAACACTCGCTGTTGGAGGGAATCCGCAAGGCGGTGCCCGGTGCCAAGGTGATATACAACAAGGCCTGCGAGTTGCAGGACGAGTACGAGACCCGCTATCTCCTGCCGCTCTTCAACGACGGCAAGGGCATGAAAGTGGAGTTCTACGAGAACCGCCAGCGCGAGGGCGAACCGGTCAAGGTGGCCTATATGGACAAGTTGCAGTTCAGCACCTTCGGCGCTTGGGGCTTCTCCGACGGCGTGAAGAGCGACTCGGTGGCATTGCGTGTTTCGGGTACATGGAAAGCCGATTTCACCGGTGCGCTGAGTTATACCCTCAATACCGACAACGGTTACCGCCTCCTCGTCAATGGTCAGGTGGTCGAGGAGAACCAAGGTGGCGGTCGTCGTCGCGGTTTCGGTTTTGGCCGCGTACCCGATTACAAGACTTTGGAAGTCAAGGAGGGCGAGCAGTATGACATCGTGGTCGAATATGGTCGTGGCCAAGGTCACTTCGCGATGTTCAATGGTGACTTCTGCCGTCGCAAACTCAATGAGTTCCAGCAGGTTGTAGCCGACGTCAAGGAGGCTGACGTCATCATCGTCATCGGAGGTATATCGGCCCGAATGGAGGGCGAAGGCGGCGACAAGAAGGACATTGACCTGCCCGTCGTGCAGCAACGTCTGCTTCGTGCCATGCGTGCTACCGGCAAACCGGTTGTGATGGTCAACTGCTCGGGTTCGGCCATTGCTTTCGGCAACCTCGAGAAGGAATATGACGCCCTCTTGCAAGCTTGGTACTTGGGTGAAGGCGGTTCGGAGGCGTTGCCCGAAGTCCTCTTTGGCGACTACAATCCTTCGGGTAAGTTGCCGGTAACGTTCTACGCCTCGAACGACCAGTTGCCCGATTTCCTGGACTACAGCATGGAGAACCGCACCTATCGTTATTTCGCTGGCGAACCTCTGTACGCCTTCGGTTATGGTCTGAGCTACACCACGTTTGCGTATGGCAAGGCCAAACTGTCGGCCAAGAAGATGGCACGCGATGGTAAGTTGACGGTCACTATTCCAGTCACGAACGTGGGCAAGGTGACGGGCGATGAGATTGTTCAGGTTTATATCCGTTCGTTGGACAACGAGACAGCACCTATCAAGGAGTTGAAAGGTTTCCAACGTCTGCACCTGAATGCGGGTGAGAAACAGTCGGCTGTCATCGAACTCTCCGGCGAGTCGTTCCAATATTACGACGAAGCCATTGACGAACTCTCTACTCGCGCTGGCAAGTACCAGATCCTCTATGGTCCATCTTCCCGCGCCCAGGATCTCCGCCTGGCAGGTGAGATTGTGGTGAAATAGATGGAGGGGCAGGACCCCCTCCCATCCTCCCCGAGGGGAGGAGATGGCCCCCCGCTATATAATAAAATAATGACAATTGGGAGTCAAGAGGAATGTAGTTTGAAAAAGAGAGAAAAGTAGTTTGAAAGAGTGACCACCACCCAACTATTGTCTTTATCTCCTTTTTCTTCTCGCTGAACGATTATCAATCGTCCTATTCGCTGCGAGGACTTTATCTTCTTTAACTTCCCTTCCAAGCAACAGGTTTCGCAAGTCGTATCGCTTGCGAAACTTTTTTTTCCTCCCTTTTCTTTTGCAAAAAAGTCGCATAATACTTGCATAATCCGATTTTTATCTGTATCTTCGCTGCGTGAAACCATCAAAAGCATACACCTGTTTACAATATCAAGAATGAAGCATTTGCGCAATTTAATGATTATCATGCTCTTGCTGTGCCTTTCCGTAAACGTTTGGGCGCAGCAGACCGATACCACCAACCTTACCCAACAAGAGCAGTTGAAGCGTTTCCTGTATCAAAATTCGTTGATGCCGCAGGAGCGAGTCCACGTTATGACCGACCGTAGCCATTACCTGTCAGGCGACACCATCTGGATGCGTGCTTTCCTGGTGGATGGTCTGACCAAGAAACCGGTGCACTATAGCCGTTTCCTCTATGTCGAGTTGCGCGACGAGGCAGATAAACTCACCTTCCGCGCCAAGTTGCACGAACGTCCCGAACAGGCCGACACCGTCATGCGTGGTTATATCCCGACCGACATCAATCTGCCCACCGGCATCTATACGTTGGTGGCCTACACCCAATGGATGCTCAATGGCGAAGAGGCGCTCTTCTTCAAGCGTAACCTCCAGATAGTCAATGCCGACGACCTCTCCAAGTCGATTATCACCGAGCCCTTGATGTCGACCACCGGCAGCGATGCCTACCACCGTGTGGACAGTGCCGCCTTGCAACGTGCCGACGAGTCGGTCCTGGTGGTTCATCCCACGCTCCATACCGACCGTAACGTCTATAGTAGTCGCGAGAAGGTGACCGTTCGCTTCCAGGCGCCGCCCAACAGCAGTCTGGCAGTAGCCGTGACCGACAATGCTGCCACCATCATCGAACAACGTGCCGCCCTCCATTATGACATCTTGAGTCAACCCTATTGGCACAACCTCGATTCCATCTATGCCGGCAAATATCGTAAACCAACCTATCTGAACGAGATATCGCAGGAGATCAGCGGTCACTTGTACAGCACCTTGTTGCGCCATCCGATGAAGAATGCCCTCTTGTTGCTTTCTGCTCCGGCATCGCACCTCTTCCGCACGGCGCGTACCGACGATGAGGGTCGGTTCTGTTTCGAGGATTTCGACATGCCCGACTCCGTTACCTTCACCGTTCGTGCCAATGCCGACAAGTCGTACAGCAAAGGTGTGGTCAAGATTGCACCCAGTCCGTTGCCCGAGGTGGTGCACCATCTGGAGGCACCGGTCAAACCTGTTTCCCGTCCCGTCGAGAGTACCGCCGACTCCTTGTCGCTCGACAAGATGAAACGTCGTGCCCAGTTCAGCAACGGCATGTGGGAGATATCCTTAGAGGAGGTAGCTGTGGCAGCTCAGAAAAGGGTGCACGGTGAAGATGCCACCAGTCGTTTTGCCGACCGTAAGTTCGGTTACAAGGAGATACAGGAGATGGCTCCAGGTTCGCTCGAAGACCTTTTGCTCCATATTCCTGGCGTCATCATCGATGTGGTGGATGGCAAACGCGTAGCTAAGTATCGTGGCAAGATAGTTCATTTCTTGCTCAATGACTGGGAGATAGCCCCCTACCTGACCAACGGCGAGTCGGAGTTTGAGTACCTCGAAGCCTATTGTCACATCGACTGCATTGAGTATCTTGATATCGTCAATGCCACCTATATAGGCACGCAGGGCACCGACTTCAATTCCTATGCCATCCGAATCAAGGACAATCCGACGTTGTCCAAGAAGAACACGATGGGTATCAAGACGTTCAAGCCCCTCGGACATCAGCTGCCCCGTGAGTTCGGACAGACCGACTACTCGACGACGCGGTCCCGTCTGGCCAATCCGCCAGGCACGGATATGCGTTCAACGCTTTATTGGAATCCCGCCCTCGAAGTCGATAGCACGGGTCAGGCCTCCTTCTCGTTCTGGACCAACGACAACTACAACACCATCTATACCATCCGCATAGAGGGTGTCTCCGAGAAGGGCCAACTCATCGACTCGTTCAAGCGCATCAAGATGAAATAAGGAGGCGACCCGTTCTCCCCGTCGGAGGCATGTAACAGCGATGTAACATTGCCGAGAAGGCGCTGTAGCCAAGAAAGTTCCGCAAGTAACTGCTTGCGGAACTTTCTTTTGTAACAAATGTAACCCCCACTTTGTAACATTGCCGAAATTAACCCGCTTTACCCTTTTTTCTTCTCGATATTTTCCCTACCTTTGTGGAATACATTGTTCGACTTCGGTAAGTTGAAAGAAGAAAATTGAAAAAGGTCTGAGTACTCCGAGTTATCAGATTACTCTGAGTTTTCCGATGGCTCTCGAGCCCCTTAGCGCTATTGTTTGCCTCCAGCGCTATCGTCCGTTAACTCCTGATAACTCCCATTAACTCCCTTTAATTCCTAAAACCTCCTTTTAATTCCGATAGTTGGGCATTGCAAGACTTGAGTTACATTATATTTTATCTAACATGAAAAATTTATTTTTCCTTTTGCCCATGTTGGCATGGGCTGCCTGTACTCAACAACAGGAGGCAGCCCTTCCTAATCCCGTGTTGACCATCGAGGGCGGTCAGGTGCAAGGCGTCATGGCCGACGACCATCCCGACGTCTATGTCTATCGTGGAATCCCCTATGCAGCACCTCCTATCGGCGATTTGCGTTGGAAGGCACCTCAACCCGTCGTGGCTTGGCAGGGTGTCAAGGTGTGCGACCAGTTCGGTCACCCGGGTTATCAGAGTGTCCACTATCCAGGCGGTTATACCACCGAATGGGGGTATGGCGACGAAGCTCCTTACAGCGAGGACTGTCTCTACCTCAATGTCTGGACCAAGGCTCAGGGCAAAGCCGATGCCAAACTGCCTGTGGCTCTGTGGATTCACGGAGGCGGTTATCGTGAGGGCTGGGGTTCGGAACCTGAGTTCGATGGACAGGAGTGGGGCAACAAGGATGTCGTCCTCGTCACCATCAACTACCGATTGGGCATCTTCGGTTTCCTGGCTCACCCCTTGTTGACGGCCGAGAGCGAGAACCATACTTCGGGCAACTACGGTATCCTGGACCAGATCGAGGCGCTCAAGTGGATTCGCAAGAATATCAAGCAGTTCGGTGGCGACCCCGACAATGTCACCATCTTCGGACAGAGCGCCGGTGCCGGCAGTACCAAGACCCTGTGTGAGTCTCCGTTGGCTCGCGGCTACTTCCAGAAGGCAGTCATCATGTCGGGCGGCGGCATCACCCGTCCTGGGGCCAACGACGGTTTCGCTATGCCGGGTCGCAAGATGCCGAAGGACTTCATCTTCCGCAATGTCACTTTCGCCGAGGCTCAGCAGGAGGCCAAGATTGTCTTCGACTGGGCGGGTCTCACCGACCTGGAGAAGATGCGTCGCGCCTCGACCGAGTTCCTCTATTCGTTGGGTGCTATCTATGCCGCTTCCGGTGGTAAGGACGGAGCCATAGCACAACGTCCTCTCATCGACGGCTATGTCTGCACCAAGACCTTCGACGACGCTGTCCTCGACGGCACCGTAGCCGACGTTCCTTACATGATTGGCTACACGTTGAACGACATGGGTAACATGGCTCCAGGCATTGCCGACTTCTGTCAGGTGCGTGGCGAGAAGGATGCCAAAGCTTGGGCCTACGAGTTTGCCCGACCGTTGCCCGACGACGGTTCTCACCCCGAGGTGACTGCTCGCCTGAAAGGTGCTTTCCACTCCAGCGACCTTTGGTATGTCTTCAAGTCGCTCAAGCACTGCTGGCGTCCTTGGACCGATGGCGACTGGGCTCTCTCGGAGCGTATGCTCACCGCCTGGAGCAACTTCGTCAAGTTCTCCGACCCCAATGGCCAAGGCGATGCCGTCTGGACCCCTTGCACCAAGGAGAAACCCGACTTCATGCTCTTCAAGTTGAA
>CACYQQ010000058.1 GCA_902776605.1 uncultured Bacteroidales bacterium
AGGAGACATTGGTGCAATTCAAGTTACTCTGGGTGTACGAGGCGCTGGCTTCAACATTCTGCCCCGAGGTAGGATAGTTGTCGTCTGTGACTTCGCCCTTGACATAACCTACCTTGGTAGCGCCCTCTACGAACAGCGTGACTTGCTGCAAGGCGACGCCACGGCCACCCTTCAAGGTGATGTAGTTGCCTCCAGTACCGCTGTTGTTCTGATAGAGTCGAAGGTTGCCATTCTCCGTCAATGCAGGATAGGATGTTCCATGACCATAATCTGTCACATATTTGACATCGCTGTTAATTTCTCCTTCATCGGCATTGGTGAAGGTGCCCAGCTTGGCCAACAGATAGGAGGCAGCAGTGACGTTGACGCTGTATTCCTTCAGGTCCGTCTTGCCGTTGTAGGTGGCACTGACCAGGACTGACTGACGGCCCGCCGTCTCGAACGTGGCTGGGTCAAACTCCCAGGTGGCACTGCTGGTCACGTCGGCGGTGGTGCCGTCGCTGTAGTGTGCAGTCACAACGAGACCGGTCTTGTCGAATGCCTCGTATTGCTCGTAGATACTCTTGGCCAGGGTGCCCGACAAGGTTATTTCGGCCAACGTCGCAGGTGCGTTCACCGTGACGGCATAGGTCTCCTCGTCGGTCACAATGTCGCCAATGCCAGCCATCACGGAGACATTGACCTGTCCTGTGGTTGTAAAGGTCTCAGGGTCAATAAGCCATTCTACAGCGTTGTTGCTGGTCACATCGGCCGAACTGCCGTCCGAATACGTGGCAGTCAACACTAAGCCCGTCTTGTCGAACTCGTCGCCAACCTCGTAAGTCGTCGTAGTGGGCGAACCACTCAGGGCCAATGCGGTCAATGTCTTGACAGGCTGAGGAGCCGAAGTTATCTCTTCGACCAACACCTCGTCCAAGAAGAAACGATTTTTGGAGGCCGTGAAGGTAATTTTTGTTGCTGACGCGGTGGTCACACCACTCAAATAAAGGGTATATTCGTTCCATTGCTTTGTCGTCATGTCCGACAGGGTCACATCTGTAGTTGTACCCGTTACGTCCATGCTTTGGCTGATGGTTCCGCTATTGACGGAGATAGTCATGCCAGCAGATTCCGTGTTCCATGGTGCGGCTTTGAATGTCAAGCGCAGTTTGTTGCTTCCACTGTAAAAAAGCGCAGGAGAGGTCAAAGTGCCTTTACTCTTACCTGCACCGACACGGGCGCATTTATCGGCACCAAAGACGCTTCCCGATGTTGTCCAGCCTTCGTTGTCGTAAGTAATCTTAGGAGAACCGCTTGGACTAAACGAACCATCGTTTCCTCCTGCGCCAGAGCAGGAGGAAAACGATTCGTAGAATACGGTAGTGTTTTCGCCGTAAGCTGTCGCAAAACACATGCCTACGCACAGAGTGCATAGCCAAATCAAGTACTGCTTAAATGATTTTTTCATTGTAAATAAGTATATTACAAGCCTATATTAAATGCCAAATAAAGTCTTAGGTTGTTTTCATTGCCCAATCAACGCGCAAATTTAATCAATTATTTGATTTCTTGCAAGAATTTACTCCTATTTTTTTTTATGTTCATCCCTCTTCTCGTTCATTATCACCGATTTGGTATATTGCCTTGCTAAATCATCCTTTTTCTTGGCTCACTGAGCCCTGTTTGATTTCTCCTTTATTGGATTGGCGTATTGTGCTCCCCTTATGCGCTATTTCATGCCCAAATCGCATAGGAAGTAACAAATTCTCCCACTTCACTTCCCTCCCAAGTGGGTGACGGCACAAGGGGATTGTCCTTCCTTGCCGTCACCTTAAATGCCCTTCAAAAATGTTTCATTTTCGTTTTAGCTTGTTGTCATGAGTTCGTTTTGATTGGAATATTGAGTGGTCGGTTCGTATGATCAGAATCTTTTCTATATTCGCTGGGTGAGACGCCGAACTGGCGTTTGAAGGCGCGGGTGAACGACGGGAGGTCGTTGTAGCCGCACGATTCGGCAATCTCCACTATCTTCCGGTCGCTTTCGCCCACCTGTTGGGCACAATGCAACAGGCGCTGTTCGCTCATCCATGCCACCATGTTGCTGCCCCGTGCCGAGACGTAGGCCGAGACATCTTCCACCTCCACGCCCAAGGCCGCTGCCACGTCATCGATATGGGCCTTGCCACAGAAGAAGGGGTTGCTCTTTACCATCGTGCCCCACGCCGTTTGGCCGCCCCGCTCCATGTCGAGCAACAGGGGCAATCGCTGAATAATGAGCGTCGTGGGATCTTCTTTGGCCTCTAAGGTCCGTATCTCTATGACGCCCATCCGGTAGATGTAGCCCGACAACACCAGCGCGCCGATGTACATCCCGTTGAAGAGTACATGCACCCAGATGCTTCCGGTGCAAAGGGGTAGGAAACCGAACAATAACAGAATGGTCCAGATGAGTATCATCCGAATCTCTGCTTGATGTACCCGTATATTGATGTCCGATGGCCGGTTGCCCAGATGCCATTTGTCAAATGTCATGGCATCGATCAAAAAGCAGAGTGCCAGTATCATCGATACGCCCAAGACGGCCAAGAAGATGACGCGCCCGAAAAAGACGATAGGCAATTCCTCTCGGAACTGACTCAACTCGGCGAATGAATAGAGGGCGCGGTAATAACCGTAGTGTGTCATCAGCTGGTTGACAAAGAGCAACAGCAGCGAGGGGCTGAGCAACAACACCCAATTGGCAACGTTACGGTAATGCCCACGACGCAAGAAAGCGCAAACCCCCATCGAGAAGACTTGAAAGCAGGCTGCGCACAGACCCAACGCTTGTGTTGGCAGCACTTCTATCCCTTGTCCTGAAACGATGAAGCAGGTGCTCAACTTGTAGGCTCCCAACAGAAGCATGGAGAAGGGAAAAATGCGACAACACAGCGAAAGCGGATTTCGGCGAAAGTGTATGGCTACCCAAATGATGAAGAGGGCAAGCACTACGCTAATCAACACCGCAACAATGTTGGTTGCATAAAATAGATGTAAAATATCCATAACGTCCAAAGCGGTTGCAAAGATAGTTGGCATACTTTATTTTTAAGTTGGCAGGGAAGAAATATTGGTTGGCATCGGTAAAAAAATCCCCTTACAGATACCTTAATCGCTTGGCATTGATTTTGAGCTTGCCCAAATTCCTTCTTTTTATTTCCTCCCGCAGGTGGCCTTTTGTCGCTGCGGTTGGCAGGCGAAATGTCCCTTCTGCCAACCAAAAACGACTGCAAAGATAGTCAAAATTGTGATACACCATGCTTTTCTCTCCTCGTTTTTCTCCAATTCCTGGTGCAATCATCCAGCGCCTTGCCATGTAGGTGTTAAAAAAGAAGTAGAAGTTAACCTCATGAATTAGAGAATTAGAGAATTTCCTCGTGCGCGGAATAAATCAAGTAAATTTATCTCTACATTCTTTTTGCGCCCCAAAGATAATTCTCTAATTCTTGAGATTGAATCACCGAATTAAACAAATATAGACGAATAGCCTTGCTCGCGCCCGACATTCTGAAAGGAATATTAAACGAATTCGAGAACAAAAGAAGTGATTTTAAAAGAGTAAATGCGACCTCCAGTTCTATCGAATTCTCTAATTCTCATTAATTCAATGCAGCAATCAATATTCTTTGGTGCTCAATAGGAAATTCTCTAATTCTCTAATTCTTGAGAATTTATTTACTACTACTTGACCGAAAACAATATAGCCAGGGAGCACGGAATGTGCTCCCTGGCTTCATTGATTCAAGCAAGAGTGTCTTGACTTACTTGCGGTAGTTGGCCAAGTCGGCAGGCTGTGCGTCGGCAACGAAGTCGCTGTGCTTCTCGACCTCGGCAGCGGCGTAGCGGACATAGACGCGGGCGCTGTTGTCGAAGAGGTCAGGACGCTTGGTGGCGTCGCCCAGGATGAGGATAGACATCACGGTGTCGGCAGCCATCTCGTAGAGGTGACGAGAGCAGAAGTCCTTGAACTCGTCGTCCTTCAACTCATCGACCTTGGCAACGGCAGCGTTGTACTTCTCGGCCATCTTCTCGACGCGGGCCTTGAGAGCAGCATATTCTGGAGCAATCTCGGTCTCGGCAAGGAGGTCGGCGATGACCTGACCATAGAAGCCGTTGGTGACGTAGCGGATAGCGGCAACGGTCTGCAACTGGGTGGTACCCTCGTAGATAGAGGTGATACGGGCATCACGATAGAGGCGCTGACAAGCGTACTCGAGCATGAAACCGGAACCACCATGGATCTGGATACAGTCGTAGGTGTTCTGGTTAGCGTACTCCGAGTTCATACCCTTTGAGAGTGGGGTGAAGGCATCGGCCAACTTCGAGAACTTCTTGAGTTCGGCACGCTCCTCAGGGGTGAGTTTGCGTTCGCGCTCAATGTCTTCGAGGCACTTGTAGATATCGACGTAACGGGCAGTCTGGTAGAGCAAGGTACGACCTGCATCCAACTTTGCCTTCATGATGGCGAGCATGTCATAGACAGCAGGGAAGTTGATGATCTCGTTGCCGAACTGCTTGCGGTCCTTGGCATAAGCCAGACCCTCCTCGTAAGCGGCAGCCGAGATACCAACTGACTGAGCTGCGATGCCGAGACGGGCACCGTTCATCAGCGCCATGACGTACTTGATCAAGCCCAACTTACGGCTACCACAGAGTTCTGCCTTGGCGTTCTTGTAAACCAGCTCGCAGGTTGGAGAACCGTGGATACCCAATTTGTTCTCGATGCGGCGTACGTTGACACCACCCTGGTTCTTGTCGTAGATGAACATAGAGAGACCACGGCCGTCCTTGGTGCCCTCCTCCGAACGGGCCAATACCAAGTGGATGTCGCTGTCACCGTTGGTGATGAAACGCTTGCAACCGTTCAGGAGCCAGCAGTTGTCCTTCTCGCTCCAAGTGGCCTTGAGCATGACACTCTGGAGGTCGGAACCTGCATCAGGTTCGGTCAAGTCCATTGACATGGTCTCGCCGGCGCAGACGCGTGGTACATACTTCTTGCGCTGCTCCTCGTCGCCGAACTCATAGAGGGTCTCGATACAATCCTGGAGAGACCAGATGTTCTCGAAACCGGCATCGGCGGTGGCAATCATCTCGTTGATGATGGTGTAGGCGGTGCAAGGGAAGTTCAGACCGTTGTAACGGCGAGGCATGGTCACACCGCACAGACCTGCCTTGACGGTAGCGTCGAGGTTCTCGTAGGTCTTGCTGGCATAGCGCACGCGACCGTTCTCACAGTGAGGACCCTCGGCATCGACTGCCTCTGCATTCGGGGCAATGATGTTGGCGCAGATGTCACCGGTGAGTTCGCACACGCGGTCATAACTATCCATGGCATCCTCAAAGTTCTGAGGTGCATAGTCAAAAGTGTCCTTGTCGGCATAGTTGCGCTCCTTGAGTTCAACGATGCGCTTCATCAAAGGACTATTCTCAAGCTGGAACTTCAGTTCCGGATGATCGGAATAAAAATTTGGCATGGTTGTGTTGTTTTTTTAGGAGTTAATGGGAGTTAATAGGAGTTATCGCTTCGCTTAGGGAGTTAACGGACGTTTGACTCAGTGGTCGTGTCCTCCAGTTCTATCGTCTGCTAACTTCTGTTAACTTCCGATACACAGGGTTAACTACCTTAATAAAGGACTTCAGTCAATCGCAGCATAGTTCAAGATGCCTTTGGAATAGGCATTCAAGTACCAACTGGTCTTTTCCAACAAATCATTCAGGCAATCATAATCTTGCTCGCTAATGTACTGGAGGTCTTTGGATAAGAGGACATAATAACGACACTCTTCCAGACTGCCTTGAGCAATGTTCATGAAGCGCAGTTTGTCGGCTTTGCTGATTTTCTTATATCCCTCAGCGATATTAGCAGGAATAGAGACGGCAGCTCGCGTAAACTGAGAACTAAGAGCAAATCTCTCCGGTTCTGGGAAATATTTCACCAACTTATAGGCCGACAGCACAAACTGGTGTGCATATTGCCAAGCTACAATATCCTTAAAACTTGAAGTCATGTCGCACAAATATAAGTTGGTCCAATACAGCAAACGTCCGTTAACTCCACAGGCGTCAGCCTGTTATCTCCTGTTAACTACGATTAACTCCACCCAAATTACTTACTGTTCTTCTTATAGTACTTAATCATCTTAGGAATAACTTCCTCGACGGTGCCGTTGATGACGTAGTCGGCGATGGTGTTGATAGGAGCATTAGGATCGCTGTTGATAGAGATGATAATGCCCGAATCCTGCATACCGGCGATGTGCTGGATGGCGCCACTCACACCTGCAAGGATGATGAGCTTAGGATGAACGGTGACACCGGTCTGACCAATCTGGCGGTCATGGTCGGCGAAACCAGCATCGACAGCAGCACGGCTGGCACCTACCTCGGCATGAAGTTCCTTGGCCAACTCGAAGAGCATGTTGAAGTTCTCGCGTGAACCGACACCGAAACCACCGTCGATGACGATGCTGGCGCCCTTCAGGTTGTGCTTGGCCTCCTCGACGTGACGGTCGATGACCTTGACAACATATTCGGTCTCAGGGACATACTTGGCAACGTCGTGCTTGATGACCTCGCCCTTGTAGTTCTCGTCGAGCACCTCCATCTTCATCACACCTGGACGGACGGTTGCCATCTGTGGGCGATGCTCTGGATTGACGATGGTAGCGACGATGTTACCACCGAAGGCAGGACGGATCTGGTAGAGCTTGTTCTCGAAGTGCTTTACGATAGGCTTCTTGTCGGCGTCGAAACCGGCGTTCATGTCGAAGTCACCGATCTCCAACTGCGTACAGTCGGCAGTCAGACCGCTGAACAGGGCAGAAGAGACACGTGGACCGAGGTCACGGCCGATGACGGTAGCTCCCATCAGGCAGATCTGAGGATCCTCCTCCTTGAAGAGGTTCACCAGCACAGCGGTGTGAGGGTTAGAGGTGTAAGGGAAGAGACCTGGAGCGTCGAAGACGTGCACCTTGTCCACACCATACTTCATGACTTGTTTCTCGATGCCGTCCAGGTTAGCGCCTGCGCAGACGCACTCCAACTGAACACCAAGAGTATTGGCCAACTTACGACCCTTAGTCAAAAGTTCGAGGGATACCTCCTTGACGGTTGTGCCCTCTATTTCGCAATATACAAATACGCTATTCATTTCTTTGAGAGGTTTTGAGGTTTTGAGGTTGTAAGGTTTTGAGGTACTTTTGAAATTGTTTTTGAGGTTCTGAGGTTTTGAGGTTCTCGGCGCTCGTGTCACCATAAACCATACAACCTTATAACCTTATAACCTAAAGACCTTATAACCTAATCCCTCTATTAGCCAATAATCTTATTGTTCAACAATTCAACCATCAGGTTCTCCACATCGGCATCGCTGCTGGTGAGCGTCTGGCTCTCCTTGGCCTTGAAGACGATGTTCTGAACAGCCTTCACGTTGGTTGGAGAACCGGCCTTACCTACCTGCTTGAGGTCGGCGTCGATGTCGGCTGCACCCCACTGAGTGATGTTCAGATAAGGCTTGGCGGCATTGGCAGCGGCAATAGCCTCGGCCTGCTCAGCTGGACGCTCGGCAGGAACGGTGGCGTTCTTGTACTTCATGACGCGCTTGGCGTTGCGTGGGCGGCATGGAGCTGCCGAACCGTTGACGGTAACGACCAAAGGTAATGGAGCCTCGACGGTCTCGACACCGCCATCGATGTGACGCTTGATGACGATCTTGCGAGCCTTCTCGTCCAGGGAGATAATCTCCTCGGCGTAAGTAACCTGGGTCAAGCCCAACTTCTCGGCAATCTGAGGACCTACCTGTGCGGCGTCGCCGTCGATAGCCTGACGGCCACCCAGGATGATGTCGAACTTGCCAATCTTACGGATGGCCTGACTGATGGTGTAGCTGGTGGCCAACGTATCGGCACCACCCAGACAACGGTCGGTGATTACGAAACCTTCGTCGGCACCACGGAAGAGTGACTCACGAACAACCTCGGCAGACTTTGGAAGACCCATGGTGACTACCTTGATGGTAGAACCAGGGAACTGCTCTTTCAGGCGGAGCGCCTGCTCCAACGCATTGAGGTCCTCGGGATTGAACACTGCTGGAAGGGCAGCACGGTTGATGGTGCCCTCGGGTGTCATGGCGTCAGGACCCACATTGTGGGTATCAGGTACCTGCTTAGCAAGTACGATAATATTCAATGCCATAATTACTTAATTGATTTATATAATTATATATTGTGTAAAATATTCCGCAGCAAAGTTAGCACTTTTTTTTTAGTCAATGAAAGGTTTTATGCAAAAAGGGCTAAATATTGCCTTTTTTTACCTCTTTTTTGCAATATTGGTTACAAATCAATGCACAAAACATTCAATTATGTGCAAAGTTTTGCCGGTTATTGCCCCTCGCCAGAGAAAATGAGATAGTGCCTATTGTATCTATAGGAAATATAGTTAATATAGATAATATAGTCTCTATCTTAGCACTATCTTAGGCAGTCTCCACCTTAGTCCCCTACCGCAATGCCGTGCTGCTGCAACAAACCTTTAAGCCTCTCTATTTCAGCCTTTAACAACTCTATCTCCGACTTCAACTGTGGGTTTTCCTGGCGCAGTTGTGCCAATTCGGCATCTTGGGCTTGTCTGTAACCTGTTCGGGCTGCGTGCATCCTCTCCTTGATACCTCCTTGTTCGATGAACTCTTTCTCCAGATGCTGCAACTCTTTGTTGAGCATCGAATCGGTCTGATAACAAAGCGTCAGGGCGATATTGGCCATCTCTTCATCGTTCCAATTGTCCATATAGGGCAGATAGTGTTCCACCTTGTTGTGCTCGCGGCAGAAGTCTTGCATGCCACGAAACCGCTCATGCCCCTGCACCCATAGGTTCAGATGGCGCGACAACAGATAGTCGCGGTAGTCCTCCCGCAGTTCCTGCAACGACGCGCGGGCCACATTCAACAGTTTGATGTGCATTTCGGTCGATGCCTCGCCGTCCTCGGTGCCCTCCACGATATTCTGTTTGCCGGACCGTGCCGCCTGTACCATTTGGTCAACCGTCCTGTCTCCGTGGGCAGGCAAGAACCGCTGGCAGAAGACATACGTCATCTGATACAGCACCTCCGACTTCTGGTAGTAAAATGCTTCGCGATAAGGCCTCATCCTCTTGAGCACCTTCTGTGGTGTATTTTCCATGATAGTTTGTTATAAAGTTTTGAAATATAGTTAATTTGGTGATTATAGATACTATCGTTACTATCGTTACTATCGTTACTATCGTCAATATAGATACTATCGGCACTATAGCTACTATAGTTATTTCTATTTCCGACCGCAAATATAATGCATTTTTCGCAAACGTACAATAATGTCGGTGCAAAAAAGAAATCAGGTTTCAAAGGTTCCACCAACGACGTCACGCAGTTGCCACTTGCCTTCTCCTACTTTTTCATGGACCTTCTGCCTTTTTCCTCCCTTTAAAAGGTAGCAAGAAGGCAGAAGGTTAGGAAAAGCGAGAGGAAAACATACCGGCTGCGGCGGAACGTCGTAAATGGGAAAATTGAAAGTGAAAATTGAGAATTGAAAGTGAAAATTGAAAGTAGATAATTGAAAAAGCTGCGTCTCCAGGAAAGAGAAGTCTATTGACAATTGATAACTTTCGTGCCGAAGCCTTTTGCAAAATGGTAATTCGTAATTCGTATTTGTATTTTTCTTTATCGAATACTTGCATAATTCAAAAATTAGCCGTATCTTTGCCCACGACTAATAACCATTTAACTAACAGAAAATGAAAAAACTATTTGGTGCTTTTGCGGCTATGCTCTGTGCCGTGTGCATGTTCAGTTCCTGTGACAAGGACGAGAAAGAATCCATGCGCCTTTCGGGTGAGTGGCAGGGCGATTTCTATGCCACCTACACCTATTACTACAAGGCTGAAAGGACTCCACGAATTGCCTATGCAGACTTGACCTACATGTCGTTCACCCCAGATCACCTCTTCGGCAGCACCCGTGGTACGGGTTATGAGGTGGACATCTACAACACAGGTCCTATCGCCTACATGAAGTATGAGTTCGACTGGCGTGTGGACGAGGGTCGTATCTTCCTGACCTACTACGATGCACCTGAGATGAACCTCATCATCGACGACTATCGCTTGACCTATACCCGTTTCCAGGGTCATTTCGGTGAGAACAACAGCACCATCGACCTCCGCAAGATGGACAGCTTCGACGGTTCTATCTACGTCAGCCCAATGGAGCGCCGTGCGGATGAGTTCATTGCCGACTATGCTGGCTTTGCCGGGGGCCGTCGTGCCCAGGCTGCAGGCGAGGAGGTGAACGCTGACGAGATTGAGATTGTCTCTGTCGGCCGCGCTGTGAAACCTGCTAAATAATCTCCCTGTTGCAGTACGATGGGGGGTAAGAATGAACATACAACCTTTGCGACCCGACTGGGCGGTATAGCCGCGGCAGTCGGGTCTGCTGTGGGATTTGGTAACATCTGGCGATTCCCTTACATCACGGGGCGCGACGGTGGTGCAGCTTTCCTGCTCATCTACGTCGTGGCTGTCCTGTTGTTGGGCATCCCGATGATGATTGCCGAGTTCAGCATCGGCCGGTCGGCACACCGCAATGTGGTGGATGCCTATCGGAAAGCCGCCCCGGGCACGAAGTGGCACTGGGTGGGTGGCCTCGGTCTGTTGGTGGCGGTGCTCATTCTGGGCTTCTACACCGTGCTGAGTGGTTGGACGTTGCGCTATACGTTCGTCTCGTTGACGGGCGACCTGCACGGAGGCGAGTTCCTCGGCTTTGTGAGCGACACCTACCAACCGCTTTTCTGGACGTTGTTGGCCATCTTCATCAACGCCTCCATCCTGTTGGGCGGAGTGCAGAAGGGCATCGAGCGGGCATCGAACATCATGATGCCGCTCCTGGCGTTGCTGCTGTTGGTGCTGGTGGCGAATAGTGCCACGCTGGATGGTTTCGGCGAGGGCGTAGCGTTCCTCTTTGTCCCGAAATGGGAGGACGTGACGGTTCAGACGTTCCTGGATGCCATCGGACAGGCTTTCTTCTCGCTCAGTGTGGCGATGGGTATCCTGGTGGCGTATGGCAGTTACCTGGGTGACAACACCAAGATTGGCAAGACGGCCATCAGTGTAGCTGCGCTCGATACGTTGGTGGCTATCCTGGCCGGCGTGGTGATCTTCCCCGCTTGCTTCACCTACCAGCAGGAGGCAGGACAGGGTCCAGGCTTGATGTTCGAGACCCTTCCGACCGTCTTTGAGCAGATGCCTGGCGGCTGGCCGTTGGGCGCTATCTTCTTCTTGCTCATCACGTTGGCGGGTCTGACGTCGTGCATGAGCATCTTCGAGGTGCCGATATCCTACCTCCAGGAGGAGTGGCACATCTCGCGTCGCCGTGCGGTATTGGTCAGCAGCATCTATGCCCTGGCTGTCGGCATCTGTTGCAGCCTGGCGATGGGCGCATGGAGCGACTTCAAGTTGCTTTTGCCTACGGGCCACGGGTGGGAGTCGTACAACCTCTTCGACTTCCTGGACAACCTCACGTCGCGCTACATGATGCCTGTCTGCGCTATCCTTACCTCTATTCTGGTGGGTTGGTACCTGAAGAAGGACTTTATGCACGATGCCATCACCAACTGGCGCACCGACTCGGGTTGGTACCTCCGCCCGTTGCTCATCCTGCTGCGCTTTGTCGCTCCCGCCCTGATATTGATCATATTTGTGGCGAATCTGCTGTGAGGCCGGTTTTCTAGATTATCTAGATTAACTAGAGTGTCTAGATTTTCTAGAATTTATTATTTAATATTTAATATTTAGTTTGTTTTGTCAAACAATCGTGCCCTCTTTGTGACCCGCTTTGGCGGAGTGCTGGCAGCTGTCGGTTCGGCAGTCGGATTGGGTAATGTATGGCGGTTCCCCTATGAGACAGGTGCTCATGGCGGTGCCGCTTTCCTTTTGGTCTATCTGGTGTGCGTGCTGGTGTTGGGCACGCCATTGCTGTTGGCCGAGTTGGCATTAGGACGCGCCACGCACAAAAATCCCGTGGGGGCGTTCCGTATGTTGCGACCCCAGGGACGATGGACGTGGTTGGGTTATGCCGGTGCCCTGTGCATGATATTGATTGTGGCGTTCTATAGTGTTGTGGCAGGTTGGACACTCTGTTATACCGCCAATACGCTGGTGGGCGAGGTGCCCGACTTTGGCACTTTCTCCACTTCGCGTTGGGCACCGTTGATGTGGATGACCATCTTCTTTGCTCTCAATGCCGTTATCCTGTTGGGCGGTGTCATCAAGGGCATTGAGCGTGCTACCAATATCCTGATGCCGTTGTTGTTCCTGATGCTTCTGGCTTTGTGCGTCCGTTCGTTGATGTTGCCCAAGGCGATGGAGGGACTGGAGTTCCTCTTCAAGCCCGACTTCTCAAAGATTGACGGTAACGTCATCATTTCGGCCATGGGACAATCGTTCTTCTCCATCTCGGTGGGTATCGGTTGTCTGTTGACCTACGGTTCGTACTTGCCCGACAGTGCTCGGTTGGGTCGAACGGCATTGAGCATAGCGCTGTTGGACACCTTCATCGCCATCCTGGCAGGCGTGATTATCTTCCCTGCCTGTTTCTCGTNNGTGCTTCTGTTTCTTCCTCCTTCTGGCCGTAGCGGCACTCACGTCGAGCCTTTCGATGTTGGAGACACCGACGGCCATCCTTCAGGAGGAGTTCCACTTGTCACGTCGTAAGGCGGTGTTGCTCAGTACGTTGGTGGGTTGGTTGCTCAGTATCCTGTGCGCCCTCTCTTTCTGTCCCGCCTACAGCGACGTCCTCTCGGTGGGAGGTATGATTGTCTTCGACCTCTTTGACAAGGTGACAGCCAACGTCATCATGCCCGTGTGCGGTTTCCTGATGGCAATCTTCGTCGGCTGGTTCATCGACCCCAAGCGCCTTCTGCCTCGCCGCATGTCGGGCGGGGCCCCTTGGTACAGTCTTCCGTTCCTCTATGCCATGCGTTTCATCGCACCCATCTGCATTCTGCTGATTTTCTTGAGTTGAACAATCATTTGATTGGAGTTAACGGTAGTTAAAAGGAGTTATCGCTACGCTCGAGGAGTTAACAGACGTTACTAAAAAGAACCGATAGTTCGTATTTGCGGCGAACTATCGGTTCTCTGTTTTTATCGTAGGAGGAAAACCTTTACTTCAGGTTGTTCCAGAGGATTTTCTTGTTGCCCTGAACGGTGATGCCGTTGGTCGTCGTGGCATGCTGACCCTGGAGGTTATAACGTGGCTGATCGAGTTCCTCGATGGCCTCTAACTTTTTGATTGAGGCTACTTTGTCGGGCGAAGCGTTGAACTGTGCAATCGCCTTCTGCAATGCTTTGGTGGCTTGTGTATATTGGGTAGGCGAGGTGCTGACGAAGGTGGCGTATTGGTCGATGGTGTATTGGAGTGTTTCGACAGCCGTGCCACTTTCGTAGTGACTGATCAACTCGCGCGCCTGTGCCAAGGTACGGAGGAATCCACCTTTGTAGCGGTCGGCCAAAGTGGGTTGGGTAGTGACCACTATGTTGCCGACAATGACGGAGTTCCAGCCCTCGGCCATCTCGAAGTTGAGGGTGTAGATGGAGGGACCCTTGATGGTGAAATCGAAGTAGTGGGCAGTTGAACCCTTGACTTGCTGGGCAGTGTTCTCGCTCACGCCATTGACGGGACGAAGACTCGGGGCATTGAGAGTGCGGGTGCCGACGCGGTTGGCAACGTAGAAGTTGAACGAGGCATTGGCACTCTTGGCTCCGTCGCTCCAATAGATAGAGTTGAACGAGACGGCATACTTGCCTTTCTCTACGTTCAAGCGGTAGTTGTCGTACAAACCGTAGGCGAGACGGCAGTTGTCGTTGTCGCGGGCACTGAGGTAGAAGCCTGCATCGAAGTCGCCGCCCTTCTCGAAGTACTTCATGCGGACGCCGGCGCAGTTGGCAGTGCCGCCCTCGGTCACCTCTTCGTTGCCCGACTTGGTGTTGATGCGCTTCCAACCGTTGGGAATGCCCTCACCGATAGTGGCTTGCGAGGCTCCGAAGTTAGATTGATAGACCGTATCGACGTTGAGCGTTGGACCTACTTCCTCGACGCCAAAGGCATAGGTGTAAGTCGTTGTGCGCATGGGTGTGCCACCCATCGAGGTGACTCCCGTCAGGGTCAAGGTGTAGGTGCCGTCGGGAACGACTGTGCCCTCGGGAAGGACTACCTGGCAAGTGAGGTCGGCCTCCTTGCCTTGGACGGTCAATGGGATGCTGGTGCCGCTTTCGGAGGCGAGTACGGCCTTGAAGTTCTGTACCTTAACGCTGTCCGAGAACTGGAGCGTGAAGGTATTGTCGGTCGATGCGTTGAGGTCGAACGAATTGTTTTCGGGCGAGATACTCTCTACGTCGGGTTCTGCATCGCCCAACGAGTAACGGCTACAGAAGTTCCATACTTCGCTGGAGGTGATGGCCTGGTTGGCATCCATCGACCACCAGTGACCCTTGTCGGCCAAGGTGATGAGCGACACTTCGACTCCGTTCTTGCCATTCAGGTAACGTTCGCGTTTGGCGGGCGAACTTGGATTGCTCTTTGGGTAGGGTTTGATGGTGACGGGCGTCTTGTCGCATCCGTTGAAGTTGACCCATGCGGCAATATGAGATGCCACGCTGGAGTAGTAGCAGACGCTGTCGGCAGTGCCGTGGGTGTGCAAAATCGGCACGGGGCGAGTGGCTCGCGGATTGGGTCCTCCCATTGGGTAACCGCTCACGGGTGCGAAGGCGGCAATCTTGTCCGACAGGCGGTTGGCGCAATGGTAGGTGAACATACCGCCCATAGAGAAACCAGTCAGATAGACGCGGTTCTTGTTGATGCCGTGGCGTTGATACATCAAGTCGATGATATACTCCACGAACTTCGTGTCCTGGTCACCCGATATGTCCCACGCCTTGTTCAGGCCGTTGGGATAGACCACGACGAAACCTGCCGTGTCGGCCACATTCTCTAAGTGTGCTTGACTCTGCAAGTAAGGTGCATCTTGATTCATACCGTGGCAGGCAATAATCAGTGGTGCCTGTTTGGGTAGATTGGCAGGTGCGTAAGAGATTAAGGTTCGTTTGGTGCCATTCACAGTGACTTCCTCCAATGCATACATCTGCGCAAGGCAACATGCGGAGAGAATAAGGGAAATAAATAAGCGCTTCATTGATAATTAATTAAAGGTTTTGTATTAGAAATTTCCCTGCCCGTTTCGGGGCAGGGAGAGGTTGTTACTTTTTGGTTATTTTCAAAGGTTTGCCAGCAACAGCATTCAATGCATATTCATAGACGCCGAGGTCTTTGTACTCCTTGACCAATTCTCCTTGTGCAATTGGTGTCTTGGTACGAAGGCGCAACGTGCCGTTCTGAGTTGGGAGCAAGGTTGCCGATGTCAATACGCCCTTCTTCCATTGCACACTGACAGTGACATTACCACGGGCATGAAGCCCTGTGACGGAACCTTCCTTCCATGCCGATGGTAGCGCTGGTAAGAGGAAGATAGTCGGCTGTGCATCAACCTGTTGCGTACTGTCCTGTGCCGTTATATTCAATGCCACTTGGCTCTGCATCAACATCTCGGCAATGCCGGCTGTCGCGCCGAAGTTGCCATCAATTTGGAACGGTGGGTGGGCATCGAAAAGGTTCGGGTAGGTACGTCCGTTTGGATATTGACGCATCTGTCGGTCGCTGGGCAGGAGGCGTAACATATTACTTAATATTGTGTAGGCATGGTCGCCATCCAACATGCGGGCCCAGAAGTTGGTCTTCCAACCTAAGCTCCAACCGGTGGCCTCGTCACCACGCTGATTAAGTGTGACGCGCGACGCCTTCCAGAGGTCGGGTGTAGTGAAGGCATCAATCTGGTTCGATGGATAGAGTCCATAGAGGTGCGAGATGTGACGGTGCTGGTCTTTCGGGTCGTCCAGGTCGTCGCGCCACTCTTGGAGTTGGCCGTACTGACCCACCTTCATAGGTGGTAACTTGCTGATTGCTACGTACAATTTGTGCTGCCAGTCTGGGTCGTCGCCCAACACTTTGGCAGCCCAAAGGGCTTGGTTCAAAGCATCGCGGGCAATCTGGTTGTCCATGGTGCAACCGGCCGTCACGGTGCTCCGTTTGCCGCGCCCACCATGTTCGGGTGACGTCGAGGGCACGACAAGCAGTTCGCCATCGCGCTCGACCATATAGTCCAGATAGAACTGGGCGGCACCCTTCAGGACGGGGTAATAGTCGGCCAAGAAAGCTCGGTCCAGGGTGTAGAGATAATGTTCCCAAAGGTGGGTGGTGAGCCACGCTCCGCCATTCGGGAACATGCCCCAAGCAGCACCATCCAACGGTCCGGCAATACGCCAGAGGTCGGTATTGTGGTGTGCCACCCAACCGCGGCAACCATACATCACTCGGGCAGTCTCGGCACCCGTCACACTGAGGTCACGGGTCATCGAGAAGAGCGGTTCTGCATTGTCCGATAGTCCGCACACCTCGGCAGGCCAATAGTTCATCTCGGCGTTGATGTTGATGGTATATTTGGCATCCCATGGAGCGTTAAGACTCTGGTTCCAAATGCCTTGTAGGTTGGCGGGCTGTCCGCCTGGCTGCGAAGAGGATATCAGTAGGTAACGACCATAGTTGAAGAGCAATGCCACCATGCCGTAGTCCTGACTGCCATAGAACTTGTCTAGACGCTGCACGGTGGTGAGCTGTTGGTTGGCATCGGTCGATGGCAATGAGAGCTTCACCCGATTATACTGTTCCTGATATTTGGCGATGTGCCGTTTCTGGAGGTCAGCCACCTTTAGAGCCATAGCGTGAGCTATGACACGACCAGTCTCCATAGCGCTGTTGCCCTTAACGTTGTGATAATTAACGTAATTGGTAGCAGCATAGAAATAGATGGTAGCCTCTGTGGCATCCTTAACTTGGATTGCAGTATCGGCATTGATCAACTGGCCGTCGCACTTGATTTTGGTAAAGCAAGAGGCTTTGAGTGCCGACTTTATGCCCTCATGCTCAACGCCCTGAATGGTCAGGGTAATATGAGCACTTTGTGGAGTCTTCTTGTCCTCATAATTCAATCCCATCCCCACAATGGCAGGGAGCGGACTCTCATGACGGACTGAGAAATTGAGGACTCCTTTCTTGCTCGCCTTGATGTTCACCACGATAACACTGTCGGCCAACGAGGCAAAAGCGGTACGCACATACTTGACTCCCTGATAGGTGTAGGTGGTGGTATTCACAGCACGGGTCAGGTCCAACTCGCGCTGATAGTTCTGCACCTCTTTGTGGCCGAAGTCAAGTTTCAACGACCCCAATGTCAAGAACTTCTGTCCGTGAGGACCTTTGATGAACTCGCGGTTGATGATCTTCTCGGCCTCTTCCTCCTTGCCGCTCAAGATGAGGTCGCGCACCTCGTTGAGGTAGTAGATGGAGGTCGAGCTGTTGTTGTTGTGTGGTCCACCGCTCCAGAAGGTCTCTTCGTTGAGCTGTATCTCTTCCACATCGGTTCCGCCATACACCATGGCGCCCATCCGACTGTTGCCCAACGGCAAGGCCTCCAACCACTGCGTGGCAGGAGCATCGTACCATAAACGTTGGTCATTATCAAGAGCCTCTGCCGACCACGTCCAGGTCATCAAGAAGCTCAAGACCAATAGTATTTTTTTCATAATCAAGAATTAATAAGAATAACTCAAGAATTCGATTGTTTTTATACTCTCAAGAAAAGATTATATTCTCAAGAATTAGAGAATTAGGGAATATTTTTATTCCTGCCGTGCAGTAAAGGTTTTTATTCTCAAGAATTGGAGAATTTTGTGTTCCCGAACAACTAATCTTTTTCAATATTATTCTCTAATTCTCTAATTCTTGAGATTTTTTATTTTCTTGCAAGGCGACCTCTCCTCCCCTCGGGGTTCTCGCAGCGACGAGGAGGGAAAATCCCCTCCCCTCGGGGAGGTTGGGAGGGGGTCTTTACTTGACCAATCTCACCTCATATATCTCGCCCACCTGCTTGCGCGGTTTGGCGACGAACTTGACGCGGACTTGGGTCTTGCCCTGGAGAAGTTCGGCAGGGATTTCGTACTGCTCGAACTTGAACTCCGAGATGCGGTACTTGCCGG
>CACYQQ010000059.1 GCA_902776605.1 uncultured Bacteroidales bacterium
ATCGACAGCATCTTCGCCGAGATCAAGAAGGCCATCGACGCCGTAAAGTAAGTCTGTTCCGTGCAACGTGCTCTTCGGAGCGCCTTGCACTTTCCATATCGCCCTTCCCCACCATCGGGAAGGGTATATTTTCTAAACCACCTCCTCTTTGCCAACAATACGAGGAATATCGTCAAAGAAGTAGTGAGTACTCCGACAATTGAACTTAATTGAAACTTAATGTTCTATTGCAAGAGTATTCTTCGAGAAAGGAAAAGTTCTCCAACAATTGAACTTAATTAAAACTTAATGTTCTATTGCAAGAGTATTCTTCGAGAAAGGAAAAGTTCTCCAACAATTGAACTTAATTGAAACTTAATTTCGGTTGCAAGAGACTTTTAGGATCTCATTTCGGAACAAAAAGAATTAAGTTCAAATTAAGTTAAATTGACGGAGCAAAAAGTAGCGAATTCTCCAACAAATGAACTTAATTGAAACTTAATTTCGGTTGCGAGAGTCTTTTAGCATCTCATTTCGGAACAAAAAGAATTAAGTTCAAATTAAGTTAAATTGACGGAGCAAAAAGTAGCAAGTTCTCCAACGAATGAACTTAATTAAAACTCAATTATGGTTGCGAGAGACTTTTAAAATCTCATTTCGGAACAAAAAGAATTAAGTTCAAATTAAGTTAAATTGACGGAGCAAAAGAAACCTTCGCAACGAAAAAGTATTGACGGAGAAAGAGGAATTAACCATTTGAATTTATGGCAGAATCGAACTTTGTTGACTATGTAACCATCTATTGCCGCTCCGGAAAAGGCGGTAGAGGCTGTTCGCACTTGCACCGTGCCAAGTATATTCCCAAAGGCGGTCCCGATGGCGGTGATGGCGGCAAGGGTGGATCTGTCATCCTGCACGGCAACCGCAACTATTGGACCTTGCTCCACCTGCGCTATCAGCGCCACGTCTTTGCTACCGACGGACAGGCCGGCAGCGAAAACAAGTCGTTCGGCAAGGATGGTCAGGACGTCATCATCGAGGTGCCGATGGGCACGGTGGTGTATGATGCCGACTCGGGCGAATACCTTTGCGAGGTGACCGAGGACGACCAGAAAATCGTTCTGCTGAAGGGCGGACGCGGCGGATTGGGCAACTGGCACTTCCGCACCGCGACGAACCAAGCGCCTACCTATGCGCAACCCGGCGAACCGGCGCAGGAGCGTCGTATCGTGTTGGAACTGAAGCTGTTGGCCGACGTCGGTCTGGTAGGTTTCCCAAACGCGGGCAAATCGACCCTGCTGAGCAGCGTGAGTGCCGCCAAGCCGAAGATTGCCGACTACCCCTTCACCACCATGGAGCCAAACCTGGGTCTGGTGCCTTATCGCGACAACCGCTCGTTCGTCATTGCCGATATCCCAGGCATCATCGAAGGTGCCTCCGAGGGCAAGGGTCTGGGTCTCCGTTTCCTGCGACACATTGAACGCAACTCTACCCTCCTCTTCATGATTCCGGCCGACAGTCAGGACATCCGCAAGGACTACCAGATCTTGCTCAACGAGTTGGGTACCTACAATCCAGAAATGCTTGACAAACAACGTCTTTTGGCCATCACCAAGTGCGACATGTTGGACGAGGAGTTGATGAACGAGATGCGACAGGTGTTGCCCGACGGCGTGCCGACGGTCTTCATCTCGGCTGTGGCCGGCACGGGACTGGAGGAGTTGAAAGACATGCTCTGGGCGATGCTGAACGACGAGGCCAACCGCATCCAGACATTCACGCACCGCAACCTCGATGTCTCGCACGGACTGGAAGATGACTACACCGAGGACGACCCATACGGACAGGAGCGCGACCGCATCATCGGCGGCGTGGCAGACTCGGATTTGATTGAAGAAGATTGGTAAGCCGATGCCGCTATGGCAGCATCGGCAATGGATAATGGATAATTGACAATCCTGTTGTCGATGGATGGAATAATACCTTCTAAACTATGACAAACGGAGAAACCGACGAAGAGCGTGAGAGGGCGATCTTTCGTGTTACAATCTTGGGCGGCATCATCAACATGCTGCTGGTGGCTCTGAAGTTTGTGGCAGGCATCCTGGGATGCTCTGCTGCCATGGTGGCCGATGCCGTACACTCGCTCAGCGATACTCTGACCGACATCTTTGTACTTATCTTTGTGCATGTTGGCAACCAACCTGCCGACCGCGAACATGCTTACGGACACGGCAAGTTCGAGACGTTGGCCACCTTCCTGGTGGGGGCGTTGTTACTTGGCGTGGGCGGTTACCTGTCGTGGCAAGGGGTGGAGAAGATTCTGTTGGTCCTACAGGGGGAATACTTGCCCGTCCCGGGTTGGTTGGCCTTCTGGGCGGCGGTAATCAGTATCCTTTTCAAGGAATTCACGTACCGCATCACCATGCGCGTGGGGCGACAGGTTCATAGTGATGTCACCATCGCCAACGCCTGGCACCATCGCACCGACGCACTCTCCTCTATCGGTAGCGGTCTCGGCATCGGGTGCGCTATCTTGTTGGGTGACAAGTGGGTAGTGTTGGACCCCCTTGCCTCCATCATTGTCAGCATCTTTGTCATCGTAGCGGCTATCCGCATCCTGCGCGACTCGTTGGATGAACTCCTGGAACACAGTTTGAGCGACGAGGTGCAACGCCAGATCCGCGCCATTGTGGCAGAGGATAAAGCTGTCAGCGAATTGCACAACCTCCGCACCCGAAAAATGGGCAACCGCTACGCCATCGAGATGCACCTCCGTATGCCAGGTTCTACCACCCTGTTCGAAGCTCATACCCACTCCATGGAACTGGAAAACCGCCTCAAACAACACTTCGGACGCAACACGCACATCGCCATCCACATCGAACCCGTCAAGGTCAATGGTCACTACGAGGCGCCGTGCGGCGACGGGAAAGAGTAGTGGGTAAAGGGTAATGAGTAAAGTAGGATGCTCAAGAAAGCCATATTATAGAAACTCAAGAATTTGAGAATTAGAGAAAGTAGCAACAGAATAAGGCAAGAGAAACACAATTCCCTTAATTTTCAATGGTTCACTCCCATGATTTTCAATGAAAGGTCAAATTTTGGCATTTCGAGATTACAATTTGCGCAATCTAGAAAGGAATAGGCATTTTTCACTTTCGAAAAAAGTGAGTTACAGATATTTAGCCTATCTTTGTACCGACGAATTTATACAATAAGATATACTACTAATAATTGCTCACTCTCATACTACTTAATACAGTTGTATATTTTTTGCGGCCAAAGGATTATCCCACGATTGACGATAACTGAGGTAAAGCAACGAATAGAGAACTGAATCAAGAATAGCTGATAAACCCAAACGGGGGATGCAAAGTTGTTCCCCTATTATTCACCTTAAAATTAATATTTTATGAAGAAGTTTTTTTTGATGGCCATGATGGCTTGTGCTACTATCACCGCGCTTGCACAATTCCGAGTTGAAGCTGGTTTTATCTCACAAACAGACGATGGAGAAGATTCTGACATTTCTTTATCTGGTTTGAAAGTAGGAGGATATTACATGCTCAATGATGTCATCTTAGATAATGGCGTACTTGAAGCAGGTGTGACTTTCCAAATGGCTTCGGGCAAAGAGGGTGGAATTAAGTATAAACACATGGATTTTGCCATTCCTATCAATGCAGGTTATGCCATTCAGGCTGCCGACGACTTCATCGTTCGTCCTTACGTAGGTATCAACCTCAAGTTTAACACGAAACTTGAGGGCTCTAATGACGGTGTTACCATCGATTTATTGGACAAAGACATCGTTGGCGCAGATGTGAAGAAATTCCAGTTCGGCGGACAAGTTGGTGCCGTTTGCCAATGGAACAAGTTCACCTTAGGCTATCAGTTCCAACAGGACTTCGGTGACTTGTACAAGGATCTGGACAGCAAATTCGTCACCCACACCTTTAGCGTAGGTTACATTTTCTAACGACGTAACACAGGAACAAATATATAATACCCCTGAACGAAGTGGTTCGTTCGGGGGCTTTTCTTTTGTCAATATCGAAAGCGGTTTTGCTTTATCGGACGGAACGCCTTACAACGGGCAAGTGAAAGTGCAACGTGTCTTGTGATGGCGCGGATGGAACTCCGACCAGACATTCTGAATCTTCTTGTTGTTGACCAACTCAGCATTGGTCTCCATATACTTGAACCCCCAACGCTGATACTCGGGAATGAGGTCACAGAATATCAAGGAGTTGACACCTTTGCCCTGATAGTCGGGACGCACGCCCATCAAGAGGAAATCGATGGTGTCGGTGGCACCCTTGACATAGAGAGCGCGAAGCAGATATATCCAACCGAAGGGGAAGAGATGTCCCTTGGCGCGTTGCTGGGCGCGTGAGAGGGAGGGAATGGAGAGTCCGAAAGCGATGAGGTTGTCGTCCTTGTCGGCCACCAGTCGGATAAGACTGAGAGGCACTTGCGGCAAGTAGAGTTTGATGTAGTAATCGACCTGCTCTTCGGTCAATTCGGTGAATCCGTAAATGTTGGCATACGACTGGTTCATCAACTCAAAGAGTTTCTTGCCCCACTGGCGCTGGAACTTCTTGGAATCCAACTCCGTAAAGACGCGAAGACCATAACGCTCCTTAACGATCTGCGACATACGGAGATGACGTTCGGGAATCGCCTTGGGCGTCTCCATACGGAACTCA
Organism: uncultured Bacteroidales bacterium; assembly: GCA_902776605.1. GTDB lineage: Bacteria > Bacteroidota > Bacteroidia > Bacteroidales > UBA3663 > Liminaster. The sequence goes on from CACYQQ010000059.1 coordinate 4,692, forward strand.
TACCACGTTGCCTCGCGGGTCATGCCATAGGCCTCGAAATGGCGCTCGTAGTAAGGATAATTGTAGGTATTGACCGTCGTAGGCAACTGGTCGAAACCCTCTATCAAAACGCCCTCGTTGTCGATGTCGGTAGGAGCCAACGGACCGACCAATTTGTCCATACCCTGTTCCCTACCCCACTGACTGACGTTATCCAACAAGAAGCGGCTAACCTCTTCGTCGTCAATGAAATCTATCCAGCAGAAGCGGCACACCTTGTTGTCGTACTTCTGGTTGGAACGGTGATTGACGAAACCGGCAATACGCCCGACGGCTTTCCCATCGCGATAGGCCATCATATAGACAGAGTCGCAGAACTGGAAAGCAGGATTCTTGGCGGGATCGTGCATATCGACCTCCATCGAGATGATGGGAGGGATATAATACTCGGAACCTCGGTAAAGGTCAATAGCAAACTCGACGAAGCGTCGGAGTTCCCGTCTGCCTTCTATTCTGCGAATCTCTAACATATACAATTACTTAGTTGAATGAACGCGGTGGTGGATGTGAGGATGGCTGACCACCTCGGTGGCACGTGCCATGGCACCATTGATATGGTCGAAGATATTCTTCTCACCAATCTCGCCAAAGAGGCTGGACTTGCGAATCACCTTCAACACCTCGGGTCGAACACCACTCAGGACAACATGGATGCCCTGTTCATGGCTCTTGTGGATGAAAACCTCCAAGTTGTGAAGACCCGTGGCATCGACAAAAGGCACCTTGCGCATACGGATGATGCGCACCATAGGCGGTTCCTGGAACTGGGTGGCCAACTCCTCGAACTTGTTGGCAATGCCGAAGAAGAATGGACCATCAATCTCATAGACCTGAACGCCATTAGGGATGTGCAATGCCTCCTCGTGGGTGACGTTGACATCGCTATCGTTGTTGACATCAATCTCGCCCTCCTGCAAAGAGATCTGACCGACACTGGCCATGCGGCGGAACAAAAGAACGGTGGCCAGTACCAAACCGAACTCGATGGCTACAGTGAGGTCGAAGATGACGGTGAGGAAGAAAGTGACCAACAGCACACTGACATCGCTCTTAGGATTGTGCAGCATGGCACGGAAGGTGCGCCAACCCGACATGTTGTACGAGACAATAACCAAAACTCCTGCCAAGCAGGCCATCGGGATATAGTTGGCCAACGGCATCAAGATGATGAGAATGAGCAACAAAACAATGGCGTGGATGATGCCGGCAATAGGACTGCGTCCGCCGTTGTTGATGTTGGTCATGGTGCGGGCAATAGCTCCCGTGGCAGGAATACCACCAAAGATGGGGGAGGCAATATTGGCGACACCCTGTGCAATCAACTCGGTGTTGGAATTGTGCTGGTCGCCAATGACACCATCGGCCACAGCGGCGCTGAGCAATGACTCGATGGCACCCAACATGGCAATGGTAAAGGCGATGGGCATGAGGTCACGAATCATGTCGTAGGTAATCTCAGGAACGACTGGTGCTGGCAATTTGCCCTGAATAGAGAATCGGTCGCCAATGGTATCGATGCCCGAAATGCCACCGAACTCCTTCATTAACAGAACGATGATGGTCATCAGCACAATGGCATAGAGCGAACCAGGAATCTTGTTCAAACCAGGAACGCGCTTCACCAACTTAGGCGAGAAGATAATCGTCAAGATGCTCAAGATGGCTATCAGAAAGTTCCAAAGGTTGAAGTACTGGAAGTGCTGGAAGTAACAGATCCACTTGCCGATGAAGTCTCCTGGCGTCTTGAGTGGAGCCAAGAGAGGTTGTCCCGTAGCCGGATCCAAAACAAGCTCCTTCGTGGTTGGGTCAACCACCTCTTGCTTGAGACCAAACACGTCGCCCATTTGCGTCGTGAAGATGGTGACGGCAATACCGGCCGTGAAACCAATGATGATAGGATATGGAATGAACTTGATGACGGTACCTAACTTGAAGACACCCATCAAAATCAACAACACACCTGCCAATAGGGTGGCAATGAGCAGACCTTGTTCTCCATAGGCAGGGTTGGTGACAATGCCATAGATGATAACAATAAAAGCGCCTGTAGGACCACCAATCTGCACTTTGGAACCGCCCAAAAGCGAGATAATGAAACCTGCCACGATGGCAGTGATGATACCTTTCTCAGGAGAAACGCCACTGGCAATACCAAAGGCGATGGCCAAAGGAAGAGCCACGATACCCGTGATGAGTCCCGCCATTGCATCTTGCGAGAACTTCTGAGCATTGTAATTCTTCAGACACGAAACCAACTTTGGCTTGAAATCTAATACTTTCATACTCTATACAATACCTTAATAATAAATGCTTAAATGAAACCCCGAAAACTGATTTGCTAACTAATATTATAGGAACAATAGCGATTATATTCAATACAGCGACTATCATCCATATAGTAACTATTGAAACATCAAGGAATAGTCACTCATCCAGACGACAGCTTTACTCCTTCTCGCCGAAGGCCAGGTCTCCAGCATCGCCCAGACCAGGAACAATATACTTGTGCTGATTGAGGTAGCTATCGACAGCACCCACCCAGAGGGTGGTATCTTCGGGCAACTTCTCTTCCAGATACTCCAATGCCTCGCGCGAAGCAATGACCGAAAGCACATGCAACTTAGCAGGGGTTCCCTTGGTCAGGAGTGCCTCGTAGGCCAACTGCATTGAACCGCCCGTTGCCAACATCGGGTCGCACAACAGCAACACCTTGCCATCCAATGTAGGTGACGCTATATACTCAATATGGATGTCGAAGTTAAAGTACTCATCATACTTACGATAGGCAGAAACGAAAGCATTCTCTGCCTCGTCGAACACGTCAATGACACCCTGATGCAATGGCAAAGCGGCACGCAAGATAGCAGCAGCCACCAGTTTCTCCGAGGGAACCCGGCACTCGGCCACACCCAGCGGGGTAGTCACATCGACCTTCTCATACTGCAACTCCTTGCTGATTTCGTAAGCCATTATTCGCCCGATACGCTCAATGTTCTTACGAAAACGCATACGGTCGTTTTGAATATTCACGTCACGCATCTCTGCGATATACTTACCAACCACCGAATTTGTCTCTGAGAAATCGACAATTTTCATAATAAATAGGATTATTGTTGATGAAACTTTGGTGCAAAAATAGGCAAAAATTCACAGATGACAAATAAATATTCGAAATTTTCTTGCATTTGTCGATAGAAATGACCAACTTTGCGCCGAGTGCTATACTCATATAATAAATTAAGGTGGCGACACCTTACCATTCTAATCCAAATGAGCAAAAAGATCATCTACTTTCACGGGTTCTCGTCGGCAGGCTCAACTGGCACCGCCACGAACCTCCGCAACTACCTTTACGAAAAGGATGTCCGAGTGCTGAGTCCCGACATCCCGACCAGTCCCAAGGAGGCTGTTGCCTTCCTGCGCCAATACGTTGAACAAGAGCAACCTGACCTCATCATCGGCACCAGCATGGGTGGATTCTATGCCGAGATGCAACATGGCTACAAGCGCATTCTGGTCAACCCCTCTTTCCACATGGCGAAGCTGCTCACCTTCCGAGGCTTGGGCAATGTCGAGTTCCAGAACAAACGCGAAGACGGAGCTACGCACTTCAAGGTGGACAAGCAGATGATCGAAGAGTTCCGCGAGGCAGAAAAACTCTCCTTCCAGGGTATCACTCCCGACGACAAGCAGTTGGTCTATGGCCTTTTTGGCAAGAACGACAAGACTGTCAACACGCAAGGTGACTTCACCAAGCACTACGGCAAGGAACATTTTGTCATCTTCGACGGCGAACACCGATTAAACGACAAGATTGTCAAGTCCACCGTCATGCCGTTGGTCAACCAATTACTGGAACTCTGACCCGATCTTCCTTCCATTCGTCTTTGATTGTTATATTGGACCACCCTGCAAACGGACAAAGAATGCCGGCTCAATGAGTCGGCATTCTTTATTTTCATCGAAGAGATGCGGAGAATTTCTACCTCGTTGCAGATTTCCCGCATCGGTTCTCACCCATTTACTCCCAGAAGTTGTACTTCGAGGACTGCTCGCCCTGAGAGTTCGTCTCTGTGGTCCAATCATCCTCATCAGTATAGAATGTAGATATACCGATGCGACCTTTGACTTCCAAGCTTCCCTGCATGATGCCTACAGGCGCCATGTCGTAACTCTTGATAGTGGGTGAAATATATTTCTTCATTGCTACTTTATTTTTGGCTTCTCCCTTACCCGACGACACAAAACTGCGATGTACTTGTGCAGTCGAGAAAGAGAGAAGTCGCTATTATTATCAATACGTATTCAAAATCAAACCGCCGTTGATCTTCATGTGGATGTCCTGATTGCCCGTACCGACTGTTCCGCCAGCTTCGTTGCCACCATAGACATTCTCAATATCAATCAAGCTGTTCAACTTCAAAGCGTCATCGACCGTACCGACGGTGATGTTGGTCTCGCCCAATACGCTGCCATGACGGCTACCGGCATAGACCGTATTGATCTTACCACTGATGATGTTGACGTCGGTGCTACCAACATTGCCATAGAAGCCACCACCGTAGATCTTGTCAATCTTCACCTTGTTGGCCTTCGAGTTGACCGTTACGGAAGCACGTCCACGCACAAGGCAATCCTTGTCGTAACCACCGCCACAGATGACAACATCCTCATCCGAGTTCACACCCTTGGTGTACTTGAATGCACCAGGGAATGGATTGGCCTCCAGATTCAGGTTGGTGTTGCCGAAGACCGTGCTGGTCATCATACCGCCACCATAGATACCATACAGACGCTTGTCAATATTGTAACGTGGAACGTTGCTGTTGTACATGAAGGCACCGCCAGTCACGTTGATGTTGACATTACCATCGATGCGGGCATAGATAGAACGAACGTCCGATGCAGCATCCTTGTTGCCGTGACCACCGCCGAAGATACCGCCATACAACTTACCTCCGTTGATGTTGACACGGACACAGCCAGCCAATTCCGGTTTCTCCTCCAGACCCGTGCGGAGCACGTGAGAGTAGTTACCACCGCCGAAGATGTATTCATGCAGCGAAGCGTCGCCGCCGATAGTCACCTCCGTTGATCCATAGGTAGATGCGATGAGGTCAGCAGCATTGCTGAGGTCGGTTTCAGAAACGGCGCGATAGTAAGTACCTTCACCACCGCCATAGACCATACCTACCACTTCACCACCCGTGATGCGGATGTGCGAATTACCATACATCTGGCCGATGCGCGAGAAGTACATCTTGTCCATCTGCTTGCCATTGATGATAGGATAGTTACTCAAGTCGCTGTTGTCGAAGTAAGTCAAGTTAGCCAAACAACCGCCATAGATATAACCATCTACCTGGCCGCCAGTCATATTGATATAGGTATCGGCAAAGACGCAGCCGGACTGACTACCTGCCTGTCGGGTTGGCAACAGACCGGAGTAAGAGGCACTACCGCCATAGACAGAACCCATCAGGTGAGCATTACCGCTGATGTTGATGCGCAACTCCGTCTGACTCAAATCCAAGAGGTCGCTACGCAACTGAACCAACGGGATATTACCCTTGGCCTCAGGATAACGGCCGAAACCGATGATACCATCCTTCCAATAAGGGATATGTGGGTCGTTGGTATGGTGCTGATCGTCATAGCCGAAACCGACGACATCTGCCAAACCACCGCCATAGAGGTTGCTGTGGATGATACCACCCTCGATGTTGATGATGGAACGACCATAATAATAGGTAACGCACGAATCGTGATCCAACTCGTCTGGATAGAGGATGTGACCATAACGGCCCAGGTTGGTACCGAAGATTTCAGAAACCTCACCATCCTTCACGGTAATCTCACATTGGCCGAAGAAGCTATCGGCAGGACGACCTGGCATAGCACGACCGAATGCCACATTACCACCTACGATACGACCTACACGGCTGGTACCACGCACCTCGATCTTCGAGTCGGCAAAGACGGTACCGTCCGCCTGACCACCGACGATAAGAGCAACGTCATACTGGTTGTGGTAGGGGTCGAAGTAATTGGCTGCATCACAGACAATGTGTGTACGGATTGGATGTGTCGGAGAACCAGACATATTGCCGGTCTTCTCCATCTCCAATGTATAACCGTCACCTGCAATCACACGACCATAAGTACCAGAAAGAATCGTAATGGTATTCTCTCGGCTGACATAGTCAGGATCGTTGTTGTTCAATACGCCACCATAGATAGTCATCGTAGGCACGAAGATACCTTCGGTCATACCCAGCGTCCAGTCAATGGTCTTGTATCCGTTGACGACAATGCCATAACCCATCGTGAGGTCATTGCCACATGCGAAGACCTTAGCCACGTCTGTCTCGCCCTCGATGGCGAACGAAGAACCGTGCAAGTTGATCTGCTCGAAACGGGTGTCGGCATGCAACTTGATACTCAAGCCGCCAAAGAGGAGTCGGCTGTTACGGAAATTGTCCGAACGGCCAGTAATCAAAGCTGGCTTATCCTTAACGAAGTAATCTGGGTTGCGGGTCGTACACTTGTTGTCCATGAACTCCGTGAAGTTATAGTCATTGTACTCACCCATGATGACGATGACATTGGTACCGACACTGCCACCCTTATCGACCGGAGTGAGCAACTCGTAAGCGCGCTTCAAAGAGCGAACTGCGGTCTCAGGAGTCAAACCATCATTATTGTCGTTACCAATGCTATACGACTTGGAATCGGTGGTATAAGAGGTTGCCTCGTAGGCCGAGATACCATGATTACAAACATAGATTGGTTTGCTGAAAGACTTGATGATAGAGAACTTCGCCGACTTATGAACGCGGTGAGAAGCAATCAAGATATAAGTATGACCATTCTGAGCACCGGTCAACTTAGGAGTCTTAGCCACCTCCTTGTAGTCTTCGGTCACATCCTGCCAAGAGAACTCAAAGTCGTTGGCACCGATGGTCTGACCACTCTCGGTGGACATCTTGCCATTCACTGTATAAGTATCGCCCGTAGGAATGACCGACTCAATCGTCAAGTTATACTGGTCTGGTTCAACCAAGATGGCGCCAGAACCTGCTTCCTGACCGTTGTCGTAAACCACCAGACCCAAGCGCTGAACGTATGGTTTGGGCTGCACCTTTACCAACGACTGGGTGCTGCTGCCAAAACGCTTGCCGTCCAAAGTCCACTTGTAGGTATAGGTATGACCTTTGACGTGATTGAAGTAAGCCTCATACTCAAACTTCTTGCCGTTCATTTCTGGAGTAACGGCAACTGGGAAGAGAGTGAACGAGTTATCGTCACCGCCAATGTCATGCCAGGTGTAGCCATTGTAAGTATAGCCATCAGGCTGTTTCTGACCCTGGACCTCGGTTGTAAAGACCTGACCAGGCACACCGTGGAAGTGGCTGATATCCGCTGTGCCATGACCGTAGCAACTCTCGATCATGATACCACGCTCACGATAGAAGCGCTCGGTGTCACCGAACTTATGCTGGATTTCGCCGACCAGTGGGCAGGCCGAAATGTAGCAACCGGTACGCATGTTGACATCCACACCGTAGTCTGCCAGCGAGAAACCATGCACGATACAGTTGGAGATACGGGAGTTGGCATACATCTGTCCGACGACGCCACCGATACGCCAGTTGTAAGTACCATTGGCATTACCTGTACTACGCACGTAGTGGATATTTTCAATTTCAAGATTCTCGATGACGGACTCGAACTCGGCATCACCACCTAACTGTGGGAAGAGGCCATAGTGCGTTTCCTTTGGTGAATCCTGAAGGTTAATCTCGATATTGGAGATCTTGTGACCTTGACCATCAAAGTGAATGCGGAAAGTCTTACTTTCGCTGGATGCAGCACCGAAGGTCCACTGTGTGCTTTTCACCAAGGTGTGGTCATAGAAGGCTATCAAATAGGCCATCTCTTCGGCAGTGTTGATCTGGAATGGATTTTCCGGAGAACCGTTGCCTTTCGAGAAACGAACCATAGAACCGTCCCACACGGAGGTCTCTGCCACAGCAGGTTGGCTAACACCCATACCGAGCAATGCCAGTGAGAAGATCCAAGCCTTAGTGAAGATTTTAAAGCGTTTCATGTTTTCAAGCATTTAATCGTTGGAAAATATGATTTCTATTTATTGTTTGTACTTATTGGACAAGTTTCATGGGTTTTCGTTTAAAACCGTTCCACTCTTAGCAATAAATGCAGCCAAGTAGGAAGAGTCCGTAAGCAGAATCTCTTCTCCCCTGTTTTCAAACATTCAATACGTTTCGTAGATGGTACTTCTGCATAGATGGAGAGCAATGGGTAGCATTGTGGCCGTTTGAACTACAGAACGATGCAAAGACGCATCTCATTTCGAAATATCTGACGGTAGTCCTCTGAGCTATCCGCCGAACAGGAGAGATTGAAAATCCCGTTATTTAGGTCTTCTTGCGCACAAAAATATGTTTTTTTAGTCTAATTTCCAAATATTCACCCCAAAAAAACGCTATTACATAGTCATTTTGCGCAAAAAAGTGCGCAAATAGGGTATAAACGTGTCATAATTGAACGAAAAATCGCCATTACTTTTCCTGCCAATTCGGGCATAGGAACACGTCATGCCGACTTTCGGCGAGTTGTTCAAAGGATTATCCAAGCAACCACCGGAATGGACAACAAAGCCAGCAACGTAGTCAGGAAAGTTCCTTGTGCCATGACCGTCTCATCCACGCCGAACTTGAGGCAAAAAATGGTACCGAACGAAGCCACCGGCATGGCAATGATCAACGTATTGATGGCAATGGAGGTCGGGTCGAAATCGACAAAAGGCACCTGATTGAGCAACTGGAATACGCCCCACACCAACAGCGGTAATACCAGCAGGCGCAAGGGGGCCATCATCATCACCTGACGTCCTCCCGCCATATGTTTGGCAGGTATCTGCGAAATGGAATAGCCAATAATGAGTAAGGACCCTGGCACCGTGATGTTGCCTATCAAGGTGAGCGATTTGGCCAACAACGGTGGTGTGGACCATTGGAATGCCACAATAAGGATAGAGAGGTAAGTACCTATCAACCCCGGGGTATAAAGTCGCTTCCATATATTTCCACCAGCCTCCTTGCCTGCAATGAACTGCGCTCCCCAGATAAAGACAGTAATCGTGTTCGGTACATTAAGCACGGAAGCATAGAACACCGCCTCGGGGCCAAAGATAGAGGCAACGACAGGATAACCGATAAAGCCCACATTGCCAAATGCCAGCATGAAACTGAACAACCCCTGTTCCGAAGTCTTCACCCCCATGACGCGAGGCAGATAGGCCGCCACGGTGAGCAGGATGACATAAGTAATGGTGCCAATCAGTAGGAGCGGCAATATCAATTGTCGGTCGGGCATGACGTCACCCATGGTGGATGCCATGATCAATGCCGGACAAGTCAGATTGACAATGAGTCCCGACAACCCCTTGCTCAGAGGCTGTGACATGAGGTGAGTCTTTCCACTTATATATCCTGCAATGACGACGAGGAACAAAGTCCCCATCGTCATCAATATCACGTTGAAGTCCAAAATAGAATTTTTTAAGGTCTAGGCAATCTAGAATAACTAGATTATCCAGTATCTCTAGAACTTCTAGAAAATATAGTTTATCTACAAATCGTCTGGTCGCGGTCTGGGCCGACGCTCAGGATGGTGATAGGAGTCTCCAACTCCTTCTCCAAGAAAGCGATATAGTCCTTGAAGGCCTGTGGGAAATCCTCCTCCTTCTTGCACTTCGACAGGTCGCAGTTCCAACCGGGCAGTTCAACATACTGAGGTTCGATGCCCTCGTCGATGCTGAAGGGGAACTCGCGAGTCTCGACACCATTCACCTTATATGAGGTACAAGCCTTGATGGTGGGGAAAGTATCAAGCACATCACTCTTCATCATAATCAACTGAGTGACACCGTTCAACATGATGGTGTAGCGCAAGGCAACGAGGTCAATCCAACCACAACGACGCTCACGACCGGTCACCGCACCATACTCATGACCGATGGCACGAATCTTGGCACCTGTCTCGTCAAAGAGTTCTGTAGGGAATGGACCAGAACCGACGCGCGTGCAGTAGGCCTTGAAGATACCGAACACCTCGCCAATCTTGTTTGGCGCAATACCCAATCCCGTGCAGGCGCCCGCGCACACAGTATTAGAGGAGGTGACGAAAGGATAGGAACCGAAATCGACGTCCAACAGAGAACCCTGTGCACCCTCGCACAGCAAACTCTTGCCCTCTTTCAGCATGTTGTTGATGACGTGTTCGCTGTCGATGAACAGCGTG
>CACYQQ010000060.1 GCA_902776605.1 uncultured Bacteroidales bacterium
TTAAATATAAAATGAAAACTACCGAAAACCATTCTATTCTGAAGAAGGACGGAGTCAATTATCTCCTGCCGTTTGTGCTTATTACCAGTTTGTTCGCCCTTTGGGGGTTCGCTAATGACATTACCAATCCAATGGTGGCTGCCTTCCAGACAGTGATGGAACTGTCTGCAACCAAAGCCTCGATGGTGCAGTTCGCTTTCTATGGCGGATATGCCACGATGGCTATTCCTGCGGCCTTATTCATTCGGAAATACAGTTACAAGGGCGGTGTCCTGCTTGGGTTGGCCCTGTATGCAGTCGGAGCCTTTCTGTTCATCCCAGCTGCTTCGTTCCAGAATTTTACGTTCTTTTGTTTTTCACTCTATATCCTGACTTTTGGTCTGGCATTCCTTGAGACGACGGCCAATCCCTATATCCTCTCGTTGGGAACGAAGGAGACTTCCACACGCCGTCTGAATATGGCCCAGGCATTCAATCCGATGGGTTCGTTGTGCGGCATGGCCGTGGCGAGTCAGATAGTGCTTCCAAACCTGTGGAGTGACCGTCGTGATGAGGCCGGCAACATTATCTATTACACCTTGAGCGAGGCAGAGAAGGCAGAAATCCGTTTGCATGACCTCTCCGTGATACGCGACCCGTATGTCTGCATCGGTATTGTAGTGCTGATTGTGCTGATTGTCATTGCATTGGCCAAGATGCCCGACACCGCAGGAACCCATGAAAAGGTGTCGGCCAAGCAATCGTTGCAGAGCTTATGGCACAATTCGGTGTATCGTGAGGGAGTGTTGGCACAGGTGTTCTACGTTGCTGCTCAGATTATGGTGTGGACCTTCATCATTCAGTATGCCGAGCGTCTGGGTATGAGCAAGGCCGAGGCGCAGAATTACAATATTGTGGCCATGTGTTTCTTCTTGAGTGCCCGATTCATCGCCACTTTCCTGATGCGCTATTTCAATGGCCGATTGCTTTTGGCCGGCTTCGGTATCGGTGCGGCTTGTGCCTCGTTGGGTACTATCCTTATTGACGGTATGGCAGGCCTGTACTGCTTGATTGCCATCAGTTTCTTTATGTCGCTGATGTTCCCAACTATCTACGGTATCGCTCTCGAAAACGTCTCGGCCAAGGATTCAACGTTGGGTGCCGCCTTCTTGGTTATGGCGATTGTCGGAGGCTCCGTATTCCCTCCATTACAGGGCTGTATCATCGATGCCGGTGGTGCGGAACATATCATTTGCGGCCTGCCCAGTGTGAATTTCAGTTATGTTCTTCCTTTGCTGTGCTTCGTCTTTATCACTTGGTATGGCTGGCATAGTTACAAAAAAATATAATACGATTAGTATGTCTATCGTCGATGCCCATGCACATCTCTGGATGTCGCAAGATACTGTAGTTGATAATCAACCGATTCGTTCGCTGTCTCCCAATGGCAGTCGGTCACACTTCTTTGGACAAGAGGTGCAGATGTTGCCTCCGTTCATGATTGATGGACACAACACGGCCGAGATCTTCTTGAGTAATATGGACTATGCCCAAGTGGGTGGCGCAGTCATTGTTCAGGAGGTCATCGACGGCTTGCAGAATGATTATCTGGCTGAGGTGCAAAAGAAGTACCCCAACCGTTTCTTCTGCTACGGCATGCCCGAACTACGGGAGGATGAATGTCGCCGATTGGGGTTGGGAACGCCTTTGGAACAGACCAAACAGTTGTTGGACAAGGGGTTCCGCGGTATCGCCCTGCCCGGACATAGGTTGTTTGCTCCGGGGTCATCGTTGGCACTCAATGCGCCGGAGATGATGGAGGTGTACAAACTGCTGGAGTCGCGCCATGCCTTCCTCTCGATGTGCTTGTACGATGGAGACTATCATGTCGGGGCCATGAAAGAGGTGATTGCCGAGTGTCCGAACTTGAAGATTGCTATCGGCCATTTCGGTATGGTGACGGTGCCCGGTTGGATGGAGCAGATCAAATTGGCGCGTGCCAAGAATGTCTATGTGGAGAGCGGTGGTATTACTTGGTTGTTTAACAGCGAGTTCTATCCTTATCCATCGGCGCTGAGGGCTATCCGAGAAGCGGCAGATGAAGTGGGTATCGAGAAGCTGATGTGGGGGTCCGATTATCCGCGAACCATCACAGCCATCACTTACAAGATGAGTTACGACTTCGTTGTAAAAGACCCAGACCACCTCTTCACGGAGGCCGAGAAGCGTGCCTTCTTGGGTGAGAATGCCGTCCGTCTGTACGGCTTCAACCAGTTGCCCGAGTTGCCCTATATCAAGAATATGAGTGAGTAATGGTGAAAAAATAGTGTAGTGACCATATTTACTATAGTTCCTATATATTATATAGTCAATATAATCCAGTAAAATATGAAAGCTTTAAGAATTACAGACCTGCAGAAAATACAGGTCGATGAACTCTCCAAGCCCGAAGTGAAAAGCGGAGAGGTTTTGTTGAAACTCCAGTATGTCGGCTTTTGTGGTAGCGACCTCAATACTTTCTTGGGTCGCAATGCAATGGCCAAACCCAACGTTATCCCCGGTCATGAGATAGGTGCCGTCATCGAAGCAGTCGGAGAGGGTTGCCCCGAAGAACTGGCTGTCGGCCAAGTGGTTACGGTCAATCCATATACCAACTGCGGACATTGTGCCTCTTGTCGAAACGGCCGTGTCAATGCCTGCAAGAACAACGAGACGCTCGGCGTGCAGCGTGATGGTGCGATGCGTGAGTACATCTCTTTGCCATGGCAGAAGATTATTCCCGTCAAGGGCGTGTCGGCCCGTGACTGCGCATTGATTGAACCTATGTCGGTAGGTTTCCATGCTGTGGATCGTGGTCAGGTGACCGATATTGATACGGTGCTTGTCTTTGGTTGCGGCATGGTTGGTCTGGGTGCCATTCTCCGTGCCGTACAACGTGGTGCTACGGTCGTTGCTTGCGATATCTCGGACGAGAAGTTGGCATTGGCCAAGCAATGTGGCGCCGCTTTCGGCATCAACTCGAAGTCAGAGAATGTCGTAGAGCGTATCAATGAGATAACAGACGGAATGGGCGCTGACTGTGTGATAGAAGCAGTTGGATCTCCTATAACATATCAGACAGCCATCGACGCAGTCGGTTTTACGGGTCGTGTCGTCTGCATCGGATATAGCAAGAATGAGGTTTCTTTCCAAACCAAATACTTCGTACAGAAGGAGTTGGATATTCGCGGTTCGCGCAATGCCATGCCCAACGACTTCCGTGCTGTCATGCGTATGATGTCGCGGGTGAAGTTGCCTATGGAGTCATTCATCTCGGGCATCATTGCTCCCGAAGATGCTCAGAAGACTATGGAACAATGGGCTGCCAACCCAGGTCAGGTGTTCCGTATCTTGGTGAAGTTTTGAGAAGACTATTTTTTCAAGCAGAGCAATCTGGTTGATTAAACCTTGCAAAGAACCTCAATAAAAAGAGAAAGCCGCATCGAAGGCGTGAGGGTATATCCCTTTTCGACCTGCGATGCGGCTTGATTATGCAGTAAGAACTGGATTAGGCCTTCTTGGCCTTGACAGCTGCTTGCTCGATGGCGAGACCGGCCTTGTACTGCTCAATGTAGGCATTGAAACCAGCAACGTCCTCGGGAGTAGGAGCAATCTCGGTACCCGTGTTGCCTGCAAAGACAACGTCGTCCAAATAGTCAGGCAAAGAGAGGTTGCGATGGTTGTTGACCAAGAAACCTGCCAAGAGGGCGATACCCCATGCACCACCTTCGCCTGCTGTCTCCATGACAGAGATTGGCGAATTGAGGGCGGCAGCGAGGATGCGCTGACCTACACCAGGAGTCTTGAACAGACCACCATGACCGGTGATGCGATCGACCTTGATCTTCTCCTCCTTGAAGAGGACGTCGTTACCAATCTTCAATACAGCTACGGTAGCGTAGAGGTTGGTGCGAATGAAGTTGGCGAGGTTGAACTTGTCGTTGGCGCTGCGTACTACCATTGGACGACCCTCGGCCAGACCGGTGACAGGTTCGCCAGAGATGTAGTTGTAGGCAAGAACGCCACCACAATCGGCATCTCCCTTCAGGGCATTGTTGTAGAGCAGTGCATAGACCTGGTTCATGTCAACAGGTACGCCGAGCAACTCCTGATACTCCTTGAAGAGCTTGACCCAAGCGTTGATGTCGGAGGTACAGTTGTTGCAGTGTACCATGGCGACAGGGCTGCCGTCTGGAGTGGTGACCATATCGATCATCTCGTTTGGCTTGCTGAGACTCTTCTCCAAGACAATCATCGAGAAGCTGGAAGTGCCTGCCGAGACATTGCCAGTACGCTGCTTGACAGCGTTGGTGGCGGTCATGCCCGTGCCGGCATCACCCTCTGGAGGACAGAGTGGGCAACCTGGTTTGAGGTGACCAGAGATGTCGAGACGTTCGGCACCGTGGGCAGTCAGTGTGCCGGCATCTTCGCCAGCCGAGAGGCTCTTGGGTAGGATATCCTCTAACTTCCAGGGATAGCCCTTAGGAGCGACGAGTTCGTTGAACTTACGGACCATCTCTTTGTCGTAGCTCTTGGTGTTAGAGTCAACAGGAAGCATACCAGAGGCATCGCCGACACCCAGTACCTTCTGACCCGTCAGACGCCAGTGGATATAACCGGCCAAGGTGGTCAGGTAAGTGATGTCCTTGACATGCTCTTCGCCGTCGAGGATGCACTGGTAGAGGTGAGAGATGCTCCAACGCAACGGGATGTTGAAGTTGAAGAGTTTCGACAACTCGGCAGCAGCAGCGCCGGTGTTGGTGTTGCGCCAGGTGCGGAATGGAACGAGCAACTTCTCGTCGTGTCCGCCAAAGGCCATATAGCCATGCATCATGGCCGAGATGCCGATGGCAGCGAGTTGTTCTATCTCGCAGTCGTACTGAGCGATGACGTTCTTGCGGAGGTCTGCATAGCAGTCCTGCAAGCCGTACCAGATGCGGTCGATATTGTAGGTCCAGAGGCCATCGACCAACTGATTTTCCCACTCGTGGCTACCCTGTGCAATAGGCTTGTTCTCTGCATCAATAAGAACCGCCTTAATACGGGTCGAACCAAACTCTATACCGAGGATGGCCTTGCCGCTTATGATAGTTTCTTTAGCAGTCATTGTTGTTTATGATTAAACCACGGAAAACACGGAAGACACGGAAAAATTAATTTAGAATTCGTTCAGCTGTATTCAAGAAAGGAACGTTAAAGTTTTGTAGAAGAGCAAGTTTATAACCAGTTATCTTCAAATAATTGATTACTTGAGCTCGGTGAATCGTAGTAATTTCTGTTACAGATTTTAATTCTACAATTATCTTGTCATAGCAAACAAAGTCTGCAATGTAGTCTTGTTCCAATTGTAGTCCTTTGTAAACGATATGAAATCTTTTTTCTCTTTCGTATGGAATATTGCGGAGTTTGAATTCTATTTCTAAGGCTTCTTGATATACTTTTTCCAGTAATCCGGGACCTAAGTTCTTATAGACTTCAAACATGGCTCCGTTTATTTTGTAAGCCTCGTCTTCGTAAAGCATTTTGTGGCGGTAGTAATGATATATGTCCACGAAAGACACGTGATGGAATTATTCCGAGTTTTCCGTGTCTTCCGTGGTTAAATATATTATTGAAGAGACTTATTCAGCATATAGTACACCTCGTTCATGCGGAGTTCCTTCTTGAACTCGCTGGTGGTGGTGTTCTTGTTGATCTGAACGTACTCGATGCCAAGGATTTCGGCGAAGTCCTCCCAGTATTCGGCGGTGATGTCGTACGAGAAGGCACTGTGGTGAGTACCACCTGCGAGAATCCAAGCACCAGCACCCACCTCGAAGGATGGCTGTGGAACCCAGAGAGCAGAAGCAACAGGGAGGTTAGGCATTGGCTTTGGTTTGATGCACTCTACCTCCTGAGTGATGAGGCGGAAGCGGTTGCCGAGGTCAACGACAGTGGCCTTGATGCCCTTGCCGACCTTCGAGGTGAAGACGAGACGGGCGGTCTGCTGCTTGCGGATACCGATGCCGAGGAAGTGAACTTCGAGGGTTGGCTTGTCGGTAGCGATGAGAGGACAAACCTCGAGCATGTGGCTCTGGAGGATAGAGCTGCGGTCGCCGGCAAAGTTGAGGGTGTAGTCCTCCAGGAAGGAACAACCGGTTGGCATACCCTGCTGGATAACCCAGAGAGTGCGGTAGAGACATGCAGTCTTCCAGTCACCCTCGGCACCGAAACCATAACCCTCGGCCATGAGGCGCTGAGAAGCGAGGCCTGGAATCTGGTCGAAACCTACGAAGTTTGGATCGTTGATGTCGGCATCGCCGAGGTCATCGAAGTTGGTGGTGAAGGCGGTAGCACCCTCGTCCTTCAAGACGCGACGCAAAGCGATTTCGGCCTTGGCGGCATTCTTGACCTTCTCCCAATATACCTTCTCGCCCGACTCGTCAATCTTGATGGTGTACTCCTTCTTGTACTCCTCAACGAGGGCATCTGCCTCAGCGTCGGTAACCTTCTTGAAGTAGTCCATCAAAGAAGAAACTGGATAGTAGTCAACATGATAGCCGAGACGCTGCTCGAACTCAACACGGTCACCATCAGTAACGGCCACGTTGTTCATGTTCATACCGAACATCAAGCAACGTACATTGTGAGCATCAGCAACACCGGCAGCAACACGAGCCCAGACAGCAATCTTCTTCTGAGCCTCCTCGCTCTTCCAGTAACCAACAACGACCTTGCGTGGAACACGCATACGGGTGCAGATGTGACCGAACTCGATGTCACCGTGAGCACTCTGGTTGAGGTTCATGAAGTCCATGTCCATGGTGTCCCAAGGAATCTCGGCGTTGTACTGAGTGTGGAAGTGGAGTAATGGCTTCTGCAATGCCTGCAGACCCTTGATCCACATCTTGGCTGGAGAGAAAGTGTGCATCCAGGTGATGACACCGACACACTTAGGCTCGTTGTTAGCGGCCTTCATCACGGCCTCAACTTCGTCCGAAGAGTTGGCTGTATTCTTATAAACAATCTTGATAGGAATGATACCACTCTTATTCAAGCCTTCTACCATCTCCTTAGAGTGAGCGTCAACTGCAACGACTGCATCACCACCATAGAGCAACTGGGCACCAGTGACCCACCAAAGTTCTAAATCATTAAACATTTTCTTGAAAATTTTTAATGATAATTGATAATTGATAATTGATAATTGATAAATCTACCGCATCTTTCGGCAGAGTTTATCAAGGGTTCAATTCCAAATATTAATTATCTAAGTTATTATTCGTGTTTGCTTTAGTTTTTTTTATAATTGAAGTAAGCATTTTAATCAGTTCTTGACAATCGACCATGATGCTGTCATGTTGTACTTTGTCTATGTAGTCAGTTTTGTACAATAGTTTTATCCAATATTCAGTTTCGCAAGCTTCTTTTAATGAGATGCTTAATTTGGATAAAAAATCTGCTGTGCTGACACTTTGGGTACTTTCGCAAATATTTGCACCTATGCTTGTCCCACTTCTGAGTACTTGATTTGATAATACATGTTCCTTCTTCTGAATTGTAAGGTATTTGTAAAGATTTACAATTCTTATGGAAAAATTGAAACTTTTCTCTTTTATGATATTGCTTTCTTTCATATTTCAGAGGAAGAGGAGATGGGGAATATCAATTATCAATTGTCAATTATCAATTGCCTGTTACGGACAAAAAAAGCATCACTTCTTTTTTTGTCCGTAATAGGCGTTAGGTCCATGCTTGCGCATATAGTGCTTTTCAACCAGCAATGGGTTCATGCGGGTCATTGGGTTGATAGTGAAAGAGACGAAAGCCATTTTGGCGCATTGCTCCATGACCTTGGCATTATAGACAGCGTTGGCAGGAGAGGTGCCCCAAGAGAAAGGACCGTGGTTCTTGACAAGGACGGCGGGAGTGTGGTCAGGGTTGATACCCAACTCGTTGAACTTGTTGATGATGACCGTACCCGTTTCCTTCTCGTACTCGGCCATTTGCTCCTTGACCATGTCGTCGGTGCAAGGGATGTCCTTGTAGAAATAGTCGGCGTGGGTGGTGCCGATGTTAGGAATAGAGCAACCTGCCTGTGCAAAGGCGGTAGCATAAGTAGAGTGGGTGTGAACAATACCCTTGATGTTTGGGAAAGCCTTGTAGAGCTCCAAGTGAGTAGGAGTGTCGCTCGATGGGTTCAAGTCACCCTCTACGACCTTGCCTGTCTGGAGGTCAACAACGACCATATCTTCGGCCTTCATGACGTCATAATCGACACCCGATGGTTTGATGACAACCAAACCCTTCTCGCGGTCAATACCTGAGACGTTGCCCCAAGTGTAGATGACCAAACCTTGCTTGACAAGTTCGATGTTTGCATCGAAAACCTGTTTCTTTAATTCTTCGAGCATATCTTTATAATCTATTAGGTTAGTTATTTATATAGAGGTATTTTAGTAAGTAAGCCTACGCCCCCGCACCTGAAGGAGCGAGGGAGTAGGTTTGTAGAAATTGCTAAACTGGTCGGATTACCAGAGGGCAACGTAGAGGATAGTCAAGATGATGATGACGCCAGCAGCACCGATGTTGAAGGTGCGGTCGGTGTCAAATACCTTGAGGTCGATGGCTACCAACTTGGCATCCTGAACCTTATCCTTAGCATTCGAGCGGAGGTAGAAACCGATGGTCGCGGTGATGGCAGCGAAGAAGATCATAGCGCCCTCGAAACCATGCATCTTCATGACGTCGTTGAAGAAGCTGCAAACGAAGAGGATCATCGAAACAGCAGCGACACAGTACATGATGGTGCTCCAACGCAACTGAGTGCAGATGGTCTTCTCGTCCAACTTGTCGGCCTCGACAGCCTTCTTGCTCTTGAGCGAAATCCAGACGAAGAGGATAACCAGGGTGATGAAGACTACGCCCGAACGTACCAGGAATGGCATCTCTGGGAAGGCAAACTTGTAGATGATAGAGAAGGCGAAAGTGCCGATGGCGCAGACAACAGCAGCGGTACCGCTGGCGCGCTTCCAGAGCAAGCCGAGGCCGAAGATGACTACGACGCCTGGATAAACGAATGCTGAGTACTCCTGAATGAACTGGAAGGCCTGGTCAATACCACCCATCAAAGGATAGACAGCGATGAGGGCGATCACCAAAGC
The DNA here is from genome assembly GCA_902776605.1 of uncultured Bacteroidales bacterium. Classification (GTDB taxonomy): domain Bacteria; phylum Bacteroidota; class Bacteroidia; order Bacteroidales; family UBA3663; genus Liminaster. Next base: position 9,162 of record CACYQQ010000060.1, read on the forward strand.
ACATACCGAGGTGAGACGACCCACGTTGACCAACTGCTTCTCCGATGCAGTCTTGTTGATGAACTGCTTGTAGATATCCATCGTGAAGAGGGTAGAGGTAGAGTTGAACATGGATGCCAACGAAGAAATAACGGCGGCAGCCAAGGCAGCAAAGCTCAAGCCCTTGACGAAGGTAGGAGTGAAGTTGCGGATCAAGAATGGATAAGCGTCGTCGGAACGGCTGATTGTACCAGCCAAGGTCTGACGGAGGCTATCGCACTCAGGGGCATTCATAATATAATATGCACAAACGCCTGGGATACATACGATGAATGGGATGAGGATCTTCAGGAAGGCAGCGAACACCATACCCTTCTTGGCCTCGGCCAACGACTTGGCAGCCAAGCCCTTCTGGATGATGTACTGGTTGAAGCCCCAGTAACCGAGGTTGGTCAACCAGAGAGCACCGAAGATGAGGACGATACCCGGGTTGGTGAAGAATGGGTCCTCCTTCTGTACGACGTTGCCGGCAGCGTCGGTTACACCATTGATGACAGGATAGAGTTCTTCGTTACGGGTAACGACGAGGTTGAAGTGCTTATCGCCTGGGATAGAAGCGAGGTAATCCTTGATGTGGCCAAGTGCATCGAGAGCACCACCGAGGCCCATCTCGGCACCGATGACGTCAAGAGCGGCATAGGCGGTAATCAAACCACCACCCACCAGGAAGGTGACCTGCATGACGTCGGTCCAAGCTACTGATGCCAAACCGCCGTAGATAGAGTAGATACCGGCAATGAGGAAGAGGGCGAGGATGATGACCAGACGAACCTGATCGATCTCCATGCCAGCCACCATGACGGTCATGTCGGTAGGCAAGCCCAGAATCTGCTGGATAGCCAAAGCACCGAGCCAAGCTACAGAGGTAAGGTTAACGAATACATAGAGGAACAACCACAACAGAGAGAAGGCGAAACCTACACCCCAGTTGTAACGTTCACGAAGGAACTGAGGGATAGTGAAAATCTTCTTCTCGATCATGAGTGGAAGGAGGAACTTGCCCACAACGAGCAAGGTGGCGGCTGCCATCAATTCGTAGGCGGCCTGTGCAATGCCCGATGCGTAAGCCGAACCAGACATGCCGATGAATTGTTCTGCCGAGATGTTGGCAGCAATGAGCGAAGCACCTACTGCCCACCAAGTCAGGGTGTTACCTGCGAGGAAGTAGTCGGTAGATGATTTCTCTTCGCCCTTCTTAGAGCGGCTCAGGAACATGCCCAAACCAACCAGAAGCACGATGTAAGCGGCGAAAACCACGTAGTCGATGGTTTCGAAGCCGTTTGAACCAAGTGCGGAAAGGATTTTGTCCATGCGAAAAATAAGTTAATTTTGTGTATTGTAATTAAGTTTGGTTTGTCTATTATGGTGAGTCATCAGAGACTCTTTTGTAGGACTCGGTATCCGTGCAGGCTATAATATAATATGTAGCCGAACAGGGCGATGATCAGGAAATACGAACCGAGGTAGCCTACCGTTGGTCGTAAGACATTCTCTTGGATGAGGGGCATCACGCCTCCGCCCACCACCATGGTCATGAAGATGCCCGATGCCTTGGCGGTATATTTGCCCAAGTCGGCAGTAGCCAGGTTGAAGATGGCTGCCCAGAGGACCGACGTGAAGAGGCCACAGAGCACGATGAACACACTCGCCAACGGGATGGTAGTCTCTTGCCAAGGGATGGCGACAGACCCTGTGCATTGCGCCAGGAGCAACAATCCCATGCCGGCGTAGCAGGCAATCTGCAATTGTCGGCGAGGCGAGAGTTTGCCCGAGATGAGGGTGCAGATGAATCGACCCGCCATCATCATGAGCCAATAGATGCCCGTCAAGACACCTGCCGTGGTGGCGGTACCCTCGATGGCCTCTCCGTTCGCATCCGTCAGGTGACTGATCCAGGCATTGAGCATGCTGGGGATGCCGACCTCGATGCCGACGGCAAAGAAGATAGCCAAGGCACCCAGACGGAAGTGGTTGAAGTGCAGAGGCGAGTGCTCGAAGTGTTCTTGCGAGAGGTCGCCTTGCGGTTCTTCCAACCGAATGAAACTGATGATGACAAGCGAGGTGATGAAGATGCCCATCGCCACCAGGCAGAGCGGAGCCACTTCCGTGATGTCGCTCTCCTTGGTCAATGTGCCAATCAACGCACCCGTCGCCATGGGGGCAATGGAACCCACCAGCGAATTGAGCGTGCCGCCGGCCTGTATCAACTGGTAACCTGTGTTGCCGCCACCGCCCAGGAGGTTGATCATGGGGTTGACGCACGTGTTGAGGATGCAGACGCAGAATCCGCAAATCAAGGCACCCAGCAAGTAAACCAGGAAGTTGAGGCCGACTGCCTGCCCGCCAATAGAAAGGAGCGAGGTGGAGTCGCCGATATACCCGGAAGCCAATTGTGTGCCCATGCCGACAGCACCTGTGGCGAGGGCAATGAGAATAGTCTTTTTATACCCGAAGTGAACCAATAGCGCTCCCGATGGAATGCCCATGAAGAGGTAAGCTGCGAAGTTCATCAGATTACCGACCATGCCGGCCCACTCGTAGTGAGTGGACCAGATGTTTCCAAAGGGAGCTGCTATGTTGGTAACGAAAGCTATCATGCAGAGGATGGCCCACATGGTAGCAATCGCTATCCAGTTGAGATGTTTCACGGGCGATTAGTTCTTAGCGTTATCGGTAGTGAACTTGAAGATGGTTACGCTCGAATACTCTTCGCCTGGACGGAGTACGCACGAAGGCCACTCAGGCTTGTTTGGTGTGTCAGGATACTTCTGAGTCTCCAGACAGATACCGGTGCGCTGCTGGTAGGCGATGCCCTTCTTGCCGATGGCGGTGCCATCCAGGAAGTTGCCCGAGTAGCACTGAACGCCAGGCTCGGTGGTCTTGACAACCAGGACGATACCGCTCTTGGGGCTCATCAGGATACATGCAGGGAAGTCAAGTTGCTCGACACCCTCGGGAACTTTGAGTACCCAGTTGTGGTCGTAGCCGTTGCCATTCTTGATCTGTTCGTCGTCGGCATCGATGCGAGAGCCAATTTGGAACATGTGGCGAGAGCCCTTTTCAGGAAGGAAATTGAATGGTGAGTTTGCATCGATGGTGCGAATCTCGCCGGTGGTCATGTAAGTGCTGTCCACAGGAGTCATCGCTTCAGCGACGATGACGAGCGAATCCTCTGTAATCTTGTTGTTAGGATCGCCACTCAGGTTGAAATAAGAGTGGTTGGTCATATTGATGATGGTTGGCTTGTCGGTAGTAGCGCTGTAGGTCAAGACCAACTCGTTCTCGTCGGTGAGGGTGTAGGTGCAGCTTGCCTTGACGGTGCCAGGAAAACCATTGTCGCCATCA
>CACYQQ010000061.1 GCA_902776605.1 uncultured Bacteroidales bacterium
ATAATAATACTTGGCGCTCGCCATCAGTGAATAATTATGGACTCTTTTCTTATACAGGTTGTTCACGTTATTCACACCCCGTTTGAATCCTGTGCCATTTGCTATGGAGAGGCTGACGCCAACCAGAATCCTCTCCCGCAGGGTTTTGCTTACCTCCAACTGGTAGGAGGGGGAACAACTGTCGAGTACATATAGATCTCCGTAAATACCATTGAGGGTTTGGGGGCGGTCCAGCACAAAGTCCTGGCTGGTAGATGCCATAAGGCCCGGGACGCCGCCGGCTGAAAGGCGGAAAATGACCTGGGCATCCATGCTGAATGCGGAGAGAATGCCCGCTATGAAGAGTATAATGAGTTTTTTCATGGCATCAGAAGTTTATCTTCAGTGACATCGGCCCCACGCTGACACTGGCCTTGTGCCTGCTTTGGGTATCGTTGATGTACATATTCTTGATTTTTGCCACTCTATTTGCATCGTATATGTTCCATATCCACAGCCCACAGAGTTGCCATGCGGTGGGCATCAGGGTATGTGTCAGTTACAAAAATAGAGTCATTGACCATCGATTGGTGTCCGTCCTGGTTCAACTTATTCAGCAAGACAGGTCGATACTTTCTCGACGGAATGTCGAAAAGGACATGTGCATCACCCTCGGACACACTGCAATAGCACACAATCTGATTGAGGTTGTTCCAGCAATAGTGCGATACCATACCCGTGGTGGGCAAGGCAAAGTGTTCGTTGGTCTGCAGGTCATAGACAATCAGGCGCGAGGTGCGTTTCCGGTAGTCTTGGCCAATGTGCCTGTGCATGAACGAGACATAACGACCATCTTTCGAAAATTCGCTGTGCGTCACGAAATGACTTTCGAGTGCGGCCAACGGAGAGTCCGACTCACCCGCCAATTGTTCCAACGAAAGCAACATTCGACGTTTTCCTGAAGCCATATCTATCAGGAACAGACCTGTTTCGGCAGGAGCTTTTTGTTCCAAATATCCTCCGTCGTGGCAGTATGGATAACCATAACCGGGCATTAGAACACTCAGTCGTTCATAACTGAAACTGGTAGCCAGGCGACCATCCTCTGAAACCGTATCGATAGGAAAGGGCAGATAGGACTTTTCGTTGGTTCGACAATCCAAGATGCAGCATTTCAGTTCGTTATCGACCTCTACATTGAAGGCGATGCAATCGTTATCGACCCATTGTAAGCGGCATCCTTTGTGCCAGTTCCAGGCAGTGGTTTGCGCCAAGGGATGGAAATCTCCCATCTTTCCCTTCTTGAAATCGAAATAGCCGACTTCCAGCGTCTCCCCTTTGACGGGCATACGAATTGGTAACTCCGAGTGGTTGGCCAACAGACGAGACATATCGGTAGAAAAAGGACTCCGATCGTGAAAACCGAAGAAATATCCCTCCTTAGCCTCTATGGATGCGATGCTTCTATTGGCAGGAGTTGGCAACAGGTCGAACACCATCTGATAGGCATTGCGCACCACGTGCTTCACTGCGGGTGACGATTTGAGTAGGTCGTAAACTGCCTTTTCTATTTTGTTCATAATCAACTTCTATATTCTAAAATCGAACGTACTGCCACATGCAAGACGGCCAAGGGCAGGAAACAAATGCCAATAAGGAGCATCAACACTGAGCGCCAATGCCCGAACAGGATGCACAGGTGCGAAAGCATCGACAAGTCATGGAACTTCACCATACGTCCCAACAATAATATCAGCTCGCTTGATAGTCTGTAGGAAAGCAGGAGGAAGTCGGCCAAACCCACCACGCGGCACTTGTATTGCAGATAGATGAAATTGCCCCTTGACATCTTGCTGCCCGAGCTGGTCTTTCCTTTCGGGTTCTGCCGATAATAGGCACCCTCGAAATCGCGCAGCTCAGCTACACGTACATCGCGGATGCCGCTCACATTGAGCAGGAAATCCCAATCCTCACGGTAACGGATTTTCTCGGAAAAGGCCAATCCATGCGAACGCAAGAATTCCATGCGATACATTATGGCGTGTGGCGGATAAGAGAAATCGATACCCCAGCGTGTCAGCATCGAGACATGAAGCGAAACGAAGATGCGCGACTTGATGGATGTGTGCTTCATATAGACTATCTCGTGATTCTCCCTCTCGACGAAGTAGCTCCACTCCATGAGCGATACATCCAACTGCCGTTGCGTCATGTGTTCCAATTGCTTGGCCAATGCATCGGAATGCAGGAAATCATCGGCATCAAGAAAAATCACGTAGTCGCCCGATGCGACCTTCAGGCCGACATTCCGCGCCGTAGCCGTTCCACCGTTCGTCTTTGTTATCAGACGGATGCGCGGGTCGTCGGCCGCATACGAACGGACAATTTCGGCCGAATTATCGGTTGATCCGTCATCGACGATGATGCATTCAAAGTCGGTACAGGTCTGGCTCTGAATACAATTCATTGTTTCAGGCAAGAACTCGGCCTGATTATAGCAAGGTATGATGATGCTTATCATTTTTCGGACTTGTTAAGTAGGTGTTCAGAATAAAAACGTCCTACGGGTACATATAATTAATTTTGAACAACTACTTAGTTATTCGACTTACCAATTGGAGTACGTAATCTTTCTCTGCCCTTGTAAACGCAAAGAGCCAACAAGCCAAAGTACAAGTCAGTACATTGAGTATGCCTGTAAGCAAGAAACGGAATCCATACAAGTCGGATATTTCATGAATCACCAAGGCGCAGACGACAGACATTGCCAATGCAGGACCTAAGACTCGTAACCATACACGTCGCAGGTATGCTGCCACATCAAGACCAATGTTCCGTCGCATATAGGGCAAGCGGACGACAGCTGCGACAAACTCCAAAATGACGTAGAAAGAAAAGACGACGTATAAATCTATTCCCATTTTAAGACCAAGCCACACAGCAGGAACGGTCATCGCCTTGATTGTATATACAAGCAGGGTATAATTGCGTATTCGGCCAATTGCTTGATTGGCAATATTCAAACCGATGGTGAGCTGGTCGATAAGTGCAGCAACAAGCAGTGCTTGACTGAAATATACTGCATAGGCGGGGACATTTCCGAGCCACAATTCCAGCAACAAAGGCATTTCAAAAATAACAGGCACAGCCACGACCGCCAAGAGAAGGAAGCAATATTTGCTTGCCATTTCCGACAGAGAAATCATGCGCTCGCGGTCGCCACTTCCCTCTGCTTTTACAATTTGTGGAGATATTGCATTTTGGACAGCCTGTGAAAAGAACTGCACTGCTCCGAATACCTGCGTTGCATAGCCATAGGAGGCATTATAAATCGTATCAAACGCGCGGTTTAACAGTACAGCCACACCTTGGTTGCGCACAAAGATAGTTCCCATGCCATATAACGTCCATGAAGTGAACCCCATCAGGCTCCTTATAATACGAATATTCAACAAACGTAGCGTTGGGAAAAAACTGCACTCTTCATATTTCAGCACGGCATAGACAGCGAGAGCGAAATAATCAAACAGCATCACAGCGGCCAATGTCGTAGAATATACAGCCAACCGATTCTCGTTAATAAAAAACAGGACAAAGACCAGTCCGAACTTCAAGACACCGTCCAAAACATCGACGATAGAGATATAGACGATGTTTTCATGAGCTGTCAACAAAGCGCGGAACGGAGAAGATGTAACGGTGAGAAGCACGGACAAGAGAGCCATGACATAGACCCATTTCGCTTCTCCAATCTTGGTTGCATCAATGTTGAGGAAACCGCAATCGAAAATTAGAGAGATAAAGCAGACGGAGAGAAAGACCAGGGCCAAACCAACAGCCCAATGCAACATAATGGAGTTCGTAAAGACCGTCCGCGCGCCAAGCATGTCTGAACGACCATAGCTGTATGACAAATGTCGTTGGGTGGTAACTACCATTGCCCTGCTGATGTAAGACAACAAAGACGCAATACCCGCGACAAGCATATAAATGCCATAATCAGACACACCCAATGCCTCGGTCGCCAAACGCGTCGAGTAGAGCGACAGCACTATGTTTATCACAGTGCGTACACTCTGCGCTATTGTATTTAAAATCAAACGGGTGTTAGTGTTCATCTATTTTTGCACCTTTGTTTTGTTCCTCAATGTTCGGGAAATAATAGGTCAGGAAAATTACATAGACAATGAGGACGATGGGATAGTATTCCATCAACATCATCACCATAAATACAGCAATCAAAGAAAAGAGCATATTGGAGAGCCGAGATTGCGAATTGGAAAGCAACTTATTCAACGAGACTCCCCAAAGTGCAAGATAGATGGCCAATCCAATGGCACCGCCATAAATCATGACAGCAAAAATCATATTATGCGGACCGATGGCAAATGATGACATATTCTCGACATACCAATCGCTTGACACATATCCATAACCCCACAAAGGAGACTTGGCAATAATACGCAAGGCAGCATCCCACATATCAGTTCGATAGGTGAATGATAGGTCTTTGCCCATGACATCCACCACCAACCAGTTTGCAAATTCATTATTTTCCAGACCCTTTCCGTTGAAGCACACGAAAACCTGAAAAAGTACCGCGATTGTCAAGACACTCCATGCTCCAATACGTTGCAGGCGTTTGCTGGGGACACAACACAACATCAAAAACAGGACCGCACCCATGGTCGATGTCATCGAACCGACCATCAGCAACAGACCTACACCTGCCAATATCAAGAACACGCAGTTCACCCAGAACCATTTACTTATCCGCAGACAGACAATGTTAGTGGCAAATGCGCACAATACACGGCATCCGATTTGATTATAATTATCACCCAGCAAATAGCCAGTGGCATTCTTGGCATCTCTGATAAGCCATAAATGAGGATTGCTCGCAGTATGCAAAAAACCAGCATAGACACAAAAAGAGAAGCCTACCAGTGCACCAACCACCAACGGATTCAGATGCTCCCGATTATAATGAAAAAGTATGGAAACAAGACCGACGGAAAGCGATATATATATCCAATGTACCCAGTCAACGGCATCAATCATTGAGACAATGCCGACCGAAACGAGCAGGAGGACGGCAAGCAAATCGAATCGCGAGAGAAGTGGCTCATTGAATAGGAAAAAACACGCCAGAATGAAGGATAAAAAAATCAGACCAAGGGTAGCGTAAGAAAATATGGCCGACTCAAGCACATCAAACGTTATGGCACTGCGTATAACGAAACAGGCCATCATTGCCGCCGGCAAAAAACTCAATTCTTTCAGTCTGAGTTTCATTACGCAAAAATTATTTTTCGCACTGTCCACAATCCAGTCATCAATGTGGCCAAAATGCCCATACCGAGAATGAAGAGCACGCGCTTGGGGCCCGCTGGCTTGATTGGTACCGTGGGTGTTCTGAGGACGGTAAATGCGGGTGTACGTTCCTGCACCTTCGACTTCATGACTTCGAGTTGTGCCAGATAGGCCTGCCATGTATTCTGACGAAGGTTCATTTCTGTTTCCAACTCATTTCTTTTAGAAAGGATTGCCTGACGTCTTGCATTCTGGTTGGCATCCGCATAGGCACTATAAATGGCCGATGCCGCCAGATACTGCGTATAGGCCGAATCCGACAACTGCTGATAGAATGCGACATCCATACGAGCCTTGCTGGTTCGGTAAGCTACAATGAAATCCTGCAAACGTGAGCAAATTGAATCGGCCAAGAGTGCGCATACCAAGGGATCTTGGGCTTCTACCAAGATTGTCGTGACATCCGTCTTCTTGTCATTCTTGCAGGTAATCTTGTCCGACAGACCTTCAACAAGCTCGAAATCCTCTTCGGTCATACGGAAAGCATTAATGGCAGCGGGATTCCCTACGCCTTTTGTCTTTGGTTTGAAGAATTCCACAATGCTTTTCTTCAGTTTCTTGAATGGCGCAGTCAATGGATTCTTCTTCTGATGTTTCTTCAGATATGTATAATAGTCACCCTTGTAGGAATCATCGGCTGTCTCTATTTGAATTGACAACAGGCTGACCTTAAACTGTGGAGATTCGAATAGTTCGGGATACAACAATGGATAGATGGCATCGCTGTTGGCTATACCGCCAATGTTGAAGCCGAAAGAGGATGCCAATGAAGCCAAACCTCCGCCGATGTCAGCGCCACCCGCTTCGGGCGCCAAAGAAATTTCGGCACGATAGTATCGAGGTTGAGGAAAAATCCACGCTGCCGCAAGTACCATCACTACAGGTACCACCTTGAAAAAAAGTTTCTTCTTGTGCCAAATGGTCTGCCAAACCAGCTTGAGATCTATTATATTCTTTCCCATAAATCTATGTTAGCAAAATCGTTAACTTTTTAGAAATAACTTTGGCCAATGCACTTACTTCAATACCGCAATCACCACGGCAGCGGCGGTGGCGAAGGTACTTGCCACGGACGAGAAGATGGTAATCTTCTGCGTGGTAGTCATTTCGCTGGTCGTTTCACGCAGGTAGATTTCGGTGCCTGGTTCAATCTTGTGCCAACGGCGGTAGGAGGTGGCTTGACCGTTCTGGGCGATGGCGTACGACATCTTGAGGTTACGACGAGTCGGACGGACACCGCCTTGACGCAGGTAGTACTTCAAGGTCTTGCCTTCGACGTAAGGAACGGTGCTTTGGTAGGGTATAGAACCCGTCAGCGTCACCGTGTTCTTTTGCTTCTCGACCACGATGCAGTCTCCGTCGCGCAATACCAGGTCTTTGTCGCATCCCGGTTTCTTGAGGGCCTGGCGGATATCGACCGCCACCTTGTAGATGTTCTCACGCAGGTCGCGTTCCACCAACAGGGAGTCGGAGATAGGCAGTTTGGTGACGCCTTGCATCTGTGACGAACGTATAGTCGTGCTGTACGAATTCTGGTAACGTCTCTCGTCCAACCGGTTGCGGCGGATGCGCAACTCCTCGTCGTTCATCTTGCGGAGTACATAAACACCGTTCTGTGCAGCCGATTCGGTCAATCCGCCAGCCATCTGCAACAGTTCGCTGATGCGGGTATCTTGCTTGCTGAGACTGAATTCGCCTTGGAAGTTCACTTCCCCCTCGATGCGGACGGTCTGCTTCTCGGTGTAGCCGTTCAGGCGTTTTACCAAGACCTCGTCGTAGGGTTCGAGCACGAAGTTCGACTTGCCGTTCAGGGCAAAATCCTTTTGGAGGTCAACTTCGTAGGTCTGTATGCCGCCGTTCTTGTTGCGGCGGGCGACAGATACCTTTTCGGTCGAGGCCGACTCTTTCAAACCACCCGCCTGGAGGACAAGGTCCTCGATCGAGGTGTTGTGCGCAAACTGGTAGATACCAGGTTCATAGACCTCGCCACGGATGGTGAGCGTCTGTCCCTCTTGGTTGTCCTTCTGGTCGGGCACGAAGAGCACATCTTCGTTGCGCAACTCGACGTCGGCAACCGAGCCCTTCAGGATGCCACGCAGGTCGAGCGACATCACTTCGAGGGTGCGGTCGGCACGACGGCGTTGCAGCACGGCGCGGTTCAGGAAGGCGGTTTCGGTCGTTCCGTCGGCATATTCGATGAGGCTCTTCACGCTGCTGGTCTGCTCGTTCAACTGGTACATGCCTGGGCGGAAGACAGCACCTTTCAGTTCGACCATGTTCTCGTAGCGCATCAGCAGCGAGTCGATATAGAGCGAGTCGCCATCGGCCACGGTGAAACTCTGCATGTTGTTGGCATCGATGTTGAACACCTGCATCTTGCTGCCGCCCTTACGCACCAGGCGCATCGACTTGGTGTAGGCATCGCTTGCCATGCCACCGGCATACTGGATGGCCTGTGCAATGGTCTCGGAGGGCTTCATTTCGTAGTACATCGGGCGACGTGCCTTACCGGCCACGTTGACCAGAACCGAGTAAGGAGCAATGACCAATACGTCGTTGTCCTGGAGGCGGATGTCGCCGGACAACTGACCGTTCAGGATATATTCGTAGATATCGACGTTGGCTTTCAGTTCGTTGTTGCGGTAGAGCTTCACGTCACGCAGCGAACCAATCTCGTTGACGCCGCCAGCTGCATAGAGGGCATGGAACACGGTGGCGAAAGCCGACATCGTGTAGGTGCCCGGCACTTTGACTTCGCCCATCACGTTGATTTGGATGGTACGGGTCTGTCCCACAGTGAGTTGTATCTTCGAGTCGGCATAGCAGCTGCTCAACTTGGTGCGGGCACGACGGTTGGCCTCCTCGACGGTGAGACCCGCCAACTGGAGTGGACCATATTCGTTGATGACGATGAAACCGTCGGGCGAGATGGTTCCCTCGATGGTGAGCTGCGATGCTCCGTAGATGTCGATGTAGATGAGGTCACCGGCACCCAGTACGTAGTTGGCAGGGGTGGCGATGTTCATGTTGGGCTCAAAGTTGATGTTCTCGTTGTTGAACATCTCGTGACCGAAGATGCGTGGTCCTTGTGGTTCCAGCGGGTACATCATCTGGTTGGTCGAGTCGGGTGTCAACCCTGTGAGGGCATCCTGCATGGCAAGGTAGTCGGGTGACGTCTCGTCAAACTTACCGTCTTTGCCCGATGTGCCCAACAGACGACCATGGGTGCTGCCTTTCGTGGCAACGCCGTTGTTGCTGCGGCTGCGGTCGCCGGTCATCAGGGTGCTGCCACCTTTGCCGCCCGCGGACGTATTCTTGTATTTTTCACGGATTTGTTGCAGACGCTGCGGCGTAACGCCTTGGCTCATCAGATATTGCAACATCTGGGACTGGCTGGTCCCTTTGGCCGATTGCTCGGTGACGTATTGGATGATCTGTGCGTCGGTCATGTCGGCCCATGCCGTCCAAGGCATCAGCGTCAACGTAAGGATAATAAGAACTTTTTTCAGTTTCATAGTAAAATGTCGCTTCTTCGTATGGCGAAACCAAAATGATTATGGGTTGTTCTGAAAATGTCATGTTGAGCGCAGTCGAAACATCTCTGACATCAGTAAAACGAGGATAGAGATTCTTCACTTCGTTCAGAATGACAATTATTAGAAGTCCCCTTATTTCTTTTCTCTGTGTAGGTGTTCAGAACTGTTTTGCCCTTCTTTTGTCTTCCTTCGGCATAGCTGCTGGGGGAGTCTTTTTTAACCTAAATTCTAAACAACTATTTCTATAACGTACAGATGTGCGTTTTATTATATATGAGTGCGCTTATTTTTTTAATTTTGTGCAACGGCGCTTTTCATGGGGCTGAATCTTGCATTGCCGATGTCCCTTTTCCTCGCTGTGGCGTGTCCTGTAGAATGTTGTCTTTCAAAGTTCCAGGCACCTCTCTGTGCTGTTTTGTAACATTTTACTTTTCGCTTTGTAACATTTTTGGCTATGTCACCGGTAATAAATTTAATGTTACACTTTTTTTTGGTATTAGATGCTGAACCTATTAACTTTGCGGCAAAATTATTTTGATTCGGTTAGTTGTTACAATTAAGTTAGAAATTAAGTTATTCATAAAGTTGGGTTTGTGTCTGCCAACTTTATCTCAAGGTTTTTGGGTGCCAGCTCTTTGTTTGAAAAGAGCTGGTATCATTTTGATATGAGGTCGCTTCGCTTGTAAGGTTATGAGGTTTTAAGGTTGCTTCGCTGGTGAGGTTGATATAAGGTTGTGAGGTTGTAAGGTTTTAAGGTTATGAGGTTGATTCTCTCGTGAGGTTTTAAGGTTATGAGTTTTTTGTAGTTTCTTTGCCGCTATTCTCATCCTATTGTGCAATAGGATTTTTTCTTTTGAGTTCCGATGGACCTTCCGTTTACCTCCTGCCTTTTAAAAGGGCGAAAAAGGGAGCAAAAAGGAAGCAAAAAGAACGGAAAAAGAACGCAACTACGGTGGGTGATAGGAGGTTCGGAGGCGGGAACGACAGCCGGAGTAGAATGAAGAAAAAGCCGTGTTGGTTGAAAAAATGGCAAAACTATTGCGCAAATCAAAAAAATAGCTTATATTTGCAGCACACTTTTAGATATTTAAGAACTAAGGTGATAATCAGAAAGTGACGCCGTCGCTGTAACAACGAATTGGGCGGCCTTTGCAATATAAATCAGCGAGAAAAAAATGTAGGGACATCCTTGCTGTAAAGCGTTGTAACTGATGTCTTTGCAAGAAACAGATGTAAGAGGATGTCTTTGCTGTGAAATGCGGTTTTGGACCTCCTTGAAGTATTTCAGAAACTAAAACATTCACTACTATGGCCAAGAACTCATCGATCAAGTTAGTGGAACGAATCACGGAGTGGTTTAACCAGCACCCCAATAATTCCTACAATTATTTACAGATATCGCAGGAACTCGGCATCTTCGGACGGAGCAACCGTTCGGACGTGTATGAGACTCTTACGCTGCTGGCGGAGAGTGGTTTCCTGCGCGAGGTCTCGACGGGCCGTTACACTTTGAGCCAGATCAAAGGCGAGGAGTTGGAGGGCATCTTCGACCGCCGTCACAACGGTATGCACCAAGTGACCGTGGAGGGGTACGAGGAGCCGTTCACCGTGCTGGATGGCGACGACATGCAGGCGCTGTCGGGCGACAAAGTGCGTATCCAGAAGAAACAGAGTCATGGCAAGGGACGTTCGTCGCGCGGTATGGGTGGACCCCAGGCGCGTGTCATCGAAGTGGTGGAACGCGTAGAGCACCGCTATGTAGGTGTGCTGCAGAAGAACAACAAATATGCCTTCATGAGTCCCGACAACCGCGCTTTGGACAAGGATATCTATATTCCGAACGAGTTGCTGGGTAAGGCGAAGGATGGCGATAAGGTTGTTGTCGATTTTGTTCGCTGGCCAGCGTTCAGTAAGAACCCTATCGGCAAAGTGGTCGATGTGTTGGGTCGCAAGGGAGAAAACACGGCCGAGATGCATGCCATCCTGGCCGAATATGGTTTGCCCTACCGCTACCCGAAAGCCGTCGAGAAGGCCGCCGACAAGATAGCCGATGGTTGCACCCCCGAGGAGATTGCCCGTCGCGAGGACTATCGCGAATACTGCACCTTCACCATCGACCCCGCCGATGCCAAGGACTTCGACGACGCCCTGTCGCTCCGTAAGTTGGACAACGGCCATTGGGAGGCAGGCGTACACATTGCCGACGTGACCCACTACGTCCGTCCCGAGTCGATCATCAACAAGGAGGCGTTCAGTCGAGCTACCTCTATCTATCTGGTAGATAGGACCATACCGATGTTGCCCGAGAAGTTGTGTAACGAACTCTGCTCGTTGCGACAGGACGAAGACAAGTTGACCTTCAGTTGTATCTTCGAGATGGACGACGATGCCAACGTATTGAAGAGCCGCATCGTACGCACCTGCATCCGAAGCAACCGCCGCTTCACCTACGAGGAGGCGCAGGATATCATCGAGACAGGCAAGGGCGACTATGCTGCCGAGGTGTTGCAGTTGGACCGACTGGCCAAGCAACTGCGTGCCCGCCGATTTGCCGAAGGTGCCATTGCCTTCGACCGCGCCGAAGTGAAGTTCGAGATTGACGAGAAGGGCACTCCCGTGAGCGTCTATTTCAAGGTGAGCAAGGATGCCAACAAGTTGGTCGAGGAGTTCATGCTGCTGGCCAACCGCACGGTGGCAGAGGCCATCGGCAAGGTGTCGGGCAACCTTCGGGCCAAGGGCAAGTCGTCCAAGAAACCGAAGCCCTTTGTCTATCGTGTGCACGACCAACCGTTGCCCGAGAAGTTGGAGAACCTGGCATCGCTCGCCAGCCGCTTCGGCCACAAGATGCCAGCGACGGGCAACAACAAGGCTATCAGTCAGGGTATCAATCACTTGATGACCGAGATACACGACCGCCCCGAGGAGAACATGCTCTCCATGTTGGCAATCCGTTCGATGGCCAAGGCCATCTACACCACCGAGAACATCGGCCACTACGGCTTGGCGTTCGACTACTATACCCACTTCACTTCGCCTATCCGTCGCTATCCCGACGTGATGGTCCATCGCCTGGTGGCCAAGTTCATCCTCGGCGAACGCACTCGCGGGTCGATTGCGCCGCAGGACCTCAAGGAAGCGTGTCTCCATTGCTCCGAGATGGAACAGTTCGCGCAACAGGAGGAGCGCGACTCCGTCAAGACGATGCAGACCATCTGGATGGCGGACCATCTGGGCGAGGAGTTTGACGGCACCATCGTCAACGTCACCGACTTCGGTATTTTCATCCGTCTGGACGATAACTGCTGCGAGGGACTGATACATATAACGGACCTCGTCAAGGACGATTACATGCTCTACGACGCCAAGAATTTCCGGCTTATCGGCGAGCGCACCGGCCGGACCTTTACCATCGGCGATAGACTACATGTCCGCCTCTCGCGGGCCGATATAGACAAGAAACAGATAGACTTCCAAATAGTAAATAATAATATTAACCCGTAAAAACAACGCTTATGAAGAAAATTCTTGCTTTATGCCTGGTAG
>CACYQQ010000062.1 GCA_902776605.1 uncultured Bacteroidales bacterium
GGCGGCAGCATCAAGGCGTTCGGCAACTACATGGTTGGCCAGAAGGGGTTCCAACCCTACGTGGCGGGCGACCCGCTCTACTCCGTCCATTTCGATGCCGTAGTGGTCGATAGTCGTAACAGCGTGGTGCCCAACACCATCACAGCCTTGAAGGGCGGTGACACCTACAGCAACTTCGATACCGATGCCGCGCTGATGTATGCCGACTACCGGTGCGACGAGGCTTCGGCCATCCCCGACATCGTGCAGGGCAAATTAGGCGCTGGACGTTGCCAACATGGCGACTTCACCTGGCATTTCGACAACGCTACCGAAGACACCAACGATGCCGTCATCGTGGCGCTCTCCTCGGCTGTGCAGAACTATCAATCATCGTGGAAAGGCTTCTTCGCAAGGGGTGACAACAACGAGGGCGGCAACGGTGACGACCATCCAGGCGACGAAGACGACCCGAACGGAGAGACCTTCGAGGGCACCGAGATTTGCCACTTCACCGGCAATCAACCCTCTTCGGGCATGGTTACCGTAACGGGCAACTATTCGAACAGCAAGGGCAAGGTCACCTACGCAGGCAAGACCTATTCGGTGTGCGTCAAGATGGAGTCGTCCACCCAGGTACGCATCACCCCGACGGCTCCTTGCACCGTCACGCTCATCTTCGGTGGCAGCACCTCGGCAGCAGGTCAAGCCTTCAAGTTGGACGGCACCTCTCGGACGTTGGACAGCAACGGACAATTCTCCTTTTCAGCCACCTCTGGCACCACCTACACCCTCACCAAGGACAAGTCCATCAACCTGTTCCTCATTGTGTTCCAGTCGGAGGCTTCGGACATTGCCGAGGTGACTGCGACCACCATTTCCGACTCCACCTATCGCGACTTGCAGGGCCGCATCGTTGCCCAACCTCAAGCCGGACGGATCTATATCCACCAGGGCAAGAGAATCAAGTACTGATGCAAGGGCGCTCATTTGAAGGAAGTTAAAGGAGATAAAAAGAAGTACAAGAAGTTAAAGACGTTACTATCTATGGACGTTTAGACATATAATATCAATCGTCTTTAACTTCTTTATCTCCCCAATAACAATTTCAATCGTCTTTATCTTCTTTATCTCCTTTAACTCCTTTATCTCCCCTTTTTCTATGACCAAACTTCTCCTTCTCTGCTGTCTTTCAGCGCTCACCATACCCACCTGGGCGAAGGGCGAAAAGCCAGTTGCCACCCAGAAAGCCCTGTACGACTTTGTCGTTCCGCGCGACGGTTCTGTGGCCGATGCCATAGCCGCTGCCAACCGCCGCGAGGATGCCGACCAACGGTTCCGCATCTTCGTCCTGTCGGGCGAATACGTCATTCCAGCCGACTCCAGCAAGATGGTACTGGGTGGTGACAGCGTCCAGTACCCCTGTCCCATCACCTACCTCCTCAAGGGCAGCACCAGCATCATCGGCGAGGATTATCGCACCACTTCGTTCACCAATACCGTCCCTCCCGCCACGTGGCACAACGGCTTCAATACCGCAAGTCCGTTGGAGGGCATCAGCAAGAGCGACGTCCTCAACATCGCCAAGGGGGCCGAGAACTGTTACTTCCAGGGCGTCACCATCCGAACCTCGATGGGCGACCACCATGGCCGCGACATTGCCCTCAATGACAACTCCAACAGGACCATCCTCAAGGAATGTTGCCTGTGGGGATTCCAGGACACCTACGTCTCGCACCAGAAAGGGCGTTATTACTTCGAGGGAGGCGTCATCCGTGGCAACACCGACTTCTGTTGCGGCAAGGGCGATGTCTGGTACAACCAAGTGACCTTGCGCGTCAAGGGCGGCTATCTGGCCGTGCCCTCCAAGCCGTTGAAGTACGGCTATATCTTCGACCGTTGCCGCATCGTGAGCGATGGCGAGAATGGCGACGAGAGTTACACGCTGGGCCGTCCGTGGGGTCAAGGCACCCCTATCGCCCTCTTCCTCAACACCACCATGGAGATCATCCCCAAGCCCATCGGATGGAACGACATGGGCAAGGGCGGTTATCCTGCCCGCTTTGCCGAATACAACAGCCGCGATGCCCAGGGCAACCTCATCGACCTCTCTCAGCGTAAGACCTCTTTCGGGGGTCACGACAACTGCAATGTTCCGTCGCTCACCAAGGAGGAGGCCGAGCAATACACCATCGCCCTCGTCATGGGTGGCGACGATGGCTGGAACCCCACCACCCTCACCGCACAGGTTGCCCCTGTCCAGAAGTTGAAGCTCAATGCCAAGCAGCGCACGTTGACCTGGAAGCACTCTCCCGAGGCTCTCCTCTATGCCATTGTCCGCAACGGCCACGTCATCGACTTCACCACCGACAACCATTACGCCCTCCCCGCCGATGCCCAACCCTCCGACCAATGGGCCATCCGTTGTGCCAACGTCATGGGCGGATTAGGTGCGCCCCAGGTAGCGAAATAAGACTTTCGAACGAAAACGAAAACGATAACGAAAACGATAACGAAAAAAGAACCTCGAACGCAAAACGAACAACGAAAAGACTTCGTACAAACACAAAAATCCCACAAATGAGACAACTCACTGTGGGATAATTTATATAACCACGAAAGACACGAAAAACACGAAAGTATATTGCGCTCGAATGTCATTCTGAACGTTTTCGATAAGCTGAATGCAAAAAGTTTACTTATTTGCTGAAGCGAGAAAACGTCAGCGAAGCTAACGGAGTGAAGAATCTCATGTTGCCATAACAAATCCTTCGCATTCGCTCAGGTCCTCGCAGCATTCGGGAGGGTTAATAACCCTCCGCGAGAAGACGAAGCTTTAGCTGAGAGTAAACAAGCCGCTCAAGGCACCGAAGTACAAATTACTAATTACGAATTACAAGCATCCGTTCCTATCCGTTGAATCCGCGGCATCTGCGTTCTAAAACTTCGCGCGAGGGACCTATCTCCCCCCTCGGGGGGGCGGGAGGGGTCTTCTCTCTTCTTTTTTGCTACATCTATCCGCTTCCCCGGGAAGACCAGGCTGTACGACTCGTCCAGCGCACGGAAGTTCACCTGTCGGGCACCGAGGCCGAGGGCCACCACCGTGAGGGCGCGGAGCAGTTCGCGTACCGGTCGGGGGTCGATGCCAGGCGGAGGCAATTCCGTCCAACCCAGTATCTCACCTGCGGGCGAAGCCGTGCGGCACACGTTCCACACCAGGTCGTCGAAGGACATCTCCTCGCCTCTCGGCTTGGGCAGAGCGCCAGGCGGGAACCACGAACGCAACACGTTCCGCACACAGAATCTCCGACACTGACCTGCCAACAACTGACGGGTGGCTTCCAACCTCCGCCACAACGTCACAAATCCTTCTTGGGTATTATCGATTTTCATAATTTTTGTTTTTAATGTAGTTAATTTCTGGAAGTTAACTGGAGTTAAAGGGAGTTAACGGACGAATGGTTTAGGCAATCGACACTCTTTTCCTTTTTCTCAAGGGGAACGTAATTTGTAATCAGTA
Source organism: uncultured Bacteroidales bacterium (assembly GCA_902776605.1). Taxonomy (GTDB): domain Bacteria; phylum Bacteroidota; class Bacteroidia; order Bacteroidales; family UBA3663; genus Liminaster. The sequence goes on from CACYQQ010000062.1 coordinate 3,500, forward strand.
ATTTGTAATTGATTCTATCGTCCGTTACTCCTTGAAAAAGTCTTAATGACCTGATGACCTGATGACCTAATGACCTAATGACCCACACAATCCTGGCACTTGCGGTAAGAACCATTTTCGAGAAGGGAGACGAGACCCTGACGGCGCCAGTTCTTGAGCATCATGTGCACTTGGTTACGCGACACCGCGGCACCTTTCACGGCAAAGGTCTGCTGGTAGGCCTGTTCGACGGAGAAAGAATTATCCAACCTCTCAAAGATAGAATCGTTCTTGCCAGGACGCACGCGCTCGGAGGTGCCCGCATAGTCACGTGACGAGAAAGCACACTCGATGCGGTCGCGGAAGAAGTAGAGCGCGTTGTCCAACAGCGAGTCGGCAATCACGTCGTAGGCATCCAGCAGACGCGGTGTCTGCGCCTTCAGGAGCAATCCCCTCCATAGGTCGGGCTTCTGTTTCAGCATCTTCTCCGCCGATGCCAAGCCATGTACCTTGATGAGGCGCTCCACCACATGACACAGCATCACGCAGCAGGTCATGCGTTGCGCCGTGACGCAGATGCGGAAGCGCTGGCGAGCCCTCACCCTGTCGTCGTTCTTCATCGTCTCCAGGCGGATGCGCTCCAGCCACAGGCGCCCCCTCTCCTCCAGTTTCGGCAGCGTCACGTCGCCCGCAAGGAGGGGCAAGAGGTGCGCCACCTGTCGGATGTGCTCCCTTTGCAGGTCGGACATCACACGGGGATTGTCTTCGAGCGGCGAGAACGTATTGTCGGGCGTGCGGGCAATGGCCAATCGGCTCTGGAAACCGTCCGTATAATTATTCACCACACGATACAGGGCGTCGGGCGTGCCGCACAGGGTGACGTTCCAGAGCAGGTGGTCGATGTGCACCGTCACGGCATCGGCACTCCTTGCCTCGCGGTCGTACCCCGTGCCGTCGTACGCTTGGCGCAGCATCACCGAGAAGTCGCTCATGGCCGATCGCCACTTCTGCGCCACGGTGTCCGCTTCGGGCGTGAACGAGAAAGCATGCCTGCCGTCCGTATTGGCCAGACGCTCGGCCAGGTTGGCCACGGTGTTGTTCAACGTGAGGAGGCGGATAGGCAACTTCGGTTCCTCGGGTTGCTCCTTCTTGTTCTTGGCCGCCCGTTTCTTGGCACGCCACTCGTCCTCCTGCATCAGGTACATCTTGTCCATGTCGTGCACCTCGTCCGTCCAGGCCTTGACCACGGGGTCAATGCTGCCCTTGCCGCTGGCGAAGTCACCCGCCACGTAGGCGATGAGATTCAATCCGCGCACCGTGCCATGCACGTCCAGCCGCACCCCAGTGGCCAACATCCCTATCACGGGGCAGATAGCCGTCAGCACAGGCATGCCCAACCCCTCGGGGGCCGACTCCACGCTGTCCCGTATGCCCATCGGCAACATGATTCGGCTCAAATCGGGTGCGAATGCCACGTTTTTGTTTTCGCCTCCGCCTTCGTTATCGTTTTCGTTAAATTTTTCGTTTTCGTTTTCCTCTTGCAGCGCCGCGATCACATCCTTCAGTCGCTTCGGCATCTGGGTACGTTTCTCGCTCAATGCCGAGTCGATGCACGCCATCTTCTCGGAGACCCGTCCAGCAGTGACCCCTCCCCGGCCCTCCCAAGGAAGGGAGCTTGATTCCCAGTAATCAGGTATCACCTGGTTCAACTTCTCGCGGTCGAATCCGCAGATGTGCCTCAACATCATGGCCAACTCAAAGGTCAACGTGTTGCGGTTGCCCTCGCAAGGCTCCTTACCATCGTAAAACAAAGACCAATATTTACTTATAATGGCATCAAATGTGAAGCCATTATAAGTGGGAATACTCGTTTCACTCGTGTTAAAACCTTCGGTGTTAATGGTCGTTTCGCTCCCGTTAATACTCCCTTCGGTCGTGTTGGATTTCCCCTCCGTACTCCCTTTAGCCCTCCTTTGCTCTTTGCCCGCAGGATTTAACACGAGGCCAGCGGCCGAAGTATTAACACAGCCATCGGCTGTATTACCGCACCCCTCGGGTGCATTAACACGAGCTTTGCGAGTATTACCACCCTCCCCGAGGGTATTAACACGAGCTTTGCGAGTATTACCACGCTCAGCGGCTGCATTAACGAATATTTCTTCGCTAAGAAATATGAGTTTATCTGCCGCTGGCGTAAAGAACACTCGTGTGATGTCCTTCGCCCCCTTGTCGAACTCCACGCCGAGGAGGGACGATGCCCAGCGGAGGTTGTCCACCTGGCACAGGTCCGTGCGGCGGCGGAAGACGATGTGGTAGCCCTTCGAATAGGATTCTTCCAGCATCAAGAGGCCCAGTTCCTCCTTTTTGGCCAATATTTGGGTGCGAATGGCGCGCTTTTCCCGCTCCACGGCCCAATCATCACTACTCAGGTCGATGTCCATGCCCACCGAGTTACTCTCGCGCGTGCTGCCCTTCAGCGGTCCGCATCCCCCCTTTTCGTTTTGGTTATGGTTTTCGTTTTGGTTACGACCCTTTTCGTTTTCGTAACAAAGTCCTTTGTTTTCGTTTTCGTTTTGGTTTAACGATTTTTCGTTATCGTTTTCGTTTTTTACATTTGGCAAACACGAATAGTTCATCTGCACAAGGTGTTTCTTGTCCGCGCGGCGGTTCTGCTCACTGTCACGCAGAGCCATATATTCGGCTCTCGAGGAGATGGGGCGCATCATCTTCGCCCCACCTTGATAAAAAATCTGATATACGCTCATTGCTTACCACTCAATTATCTTGTTATTACTCTGGTGAATGAAAGTCCGCATCTGCCCGAACTCCTCACGCAGCAAGGACTCGACAGCTGCCTTGCCCAGCCTTTTGCCGAGGCGCAAATGTACGATGAGGCTGTCTTGCGACTCCTTGACCTCACCATGCGGCCGCGCTGGCTCACACGGTCCTTACCGCTCACGATGTGCTGCCCTAACTCAAATCCGCAGGGGCTGATGTTGATGTCCCCATTGGCATAAAATACCGTCTGTGTCTCCATGTGGAGATCTTCGATAAAAACTTGTTTTGCTTTCTTCATTTTTAAGTTGAAATTGTGAGAAGAAGGTCAGATTCTTTGGCCATTTACTCGAGAACATCCTCCTCACTTCAACTCTGATTTATATTTAGGTTTTGAGGTTCTGAGGTCGCTTTGCTGGTGAGGTTTTAAGGTATTATACCACAAGCTGATTGTAACTAACCTCATAACCTTAAAACCTCATAACCTCACTTACAACCTTATAACCTTACAACCTCAGATTATAACCTTCAATTGATTTCTTGAAAATCGGTCACTACTACGTCCTGATAATACACTCCGTTCGACTCTCGTGTCTGGAAACGGAGGGAAACGATAATCGACTTGCCCACATCGAACCGACAAAGAGCCAGGTTGCCAAACATCGCACAGATGTACTCATCGGCATGCTCACCACCCATCTCCTTGAGTCGGATCATCGACTTGGCCAACTGGCCGTTTTCCGATTTCTTGCTTGACACATAGACAGGCTCCGATTGTGCCACTACCTTAACTAATTTTGTTGTCATATCTCTTTTACGTCCGAAGGGGAATAAACCAGAAGCACCCGCCAGAGGTTTTGTCCTTCCGACGGGTGCAAAGGTAGGGAGAAAAGAAAAATCCCACCTCAGAAAATCCGAGATGGGAATTGTTATTGGAATTTTGGAATTATTATTGGAATTGCATTATGATAGGATGCCCAATTTTCGCATCAAAAACTCTGCTACTTCATATTGTTGCTGGTAGCTCGCACTCTTGTCTTTCACGGTATTCCAACTTGAAACCCTTACAGACATCAGGGGAACATCCTTTGGGGCTTTGCTCAACGATTCGTAAGACAAATCTCGTTCTCCGTCCACTACGGCGACTTCGAGTTCCTTCATTTTGGTCACAAAAGACCGCATTTGAGTTGGATAATTGAAGCATTCGGCCAATACACGGAATACCGCCCACCATTGCTTCTTGTTGCGGAACAGGAGCGCTCCATCATCATTCTTGGCTTGCAAGAGTTCTTCGATGGCCTCCTTTATCTCCTTGTCGTTTATGGCCAATGGAGTTTGCTTCTCCCCTCCATAATTGTTGTTTATCTGGATGCCGATGCCGCCTGTCTCGACGTTCGCCACCTCGTAATCGACTTTCTTCTCGAGGACCAAGTCTCCGTTCACCGTGATGCCACCGCGACCCAATGCCTCCAGTGCTGCTTGTAGTTCTTCCTGATTCATTTCTTTAGGTTTTATGGTTATAAGGTCGCTATGCTGGTGAGGTTTTAAGGTTTCACGTCAGCCGTTGTTACTTTCCTCAAAACCTAATAACCTCAAAAAAGACCTTACAACCTCATTCATTCACAGCGATACCTGTGCTACCTGTAGCCACATTTTCGACTTCATACTTCACGTTCTTGTTCACAACATAGTCGCCAGACACATTCATGGGTTTAGGTTCTTCATCATCGAGGGCGTCGATGGAGACAGCCAAGTCTTCGGGCAACGTGATGCCGTTGGCGATGACCAGTTCGAGAACCATCTCCTTGATGGCGGCACGCTTCTCCATGCGCTTGTGCTTCGACTTGTTGACGAAGGTGCGCAGAGCCTTCAGGAGTTCGTCCTGCGACGATTTCTTGGCCACACCAGCCGATAGTTTCGTCAGTTCCGAGAGGCGCATCTCCAATGTCTGCGAGCGCTCCTTCTCTTCCAGAAGTTGACGACGGGCGGTCTCGCACTCCTCGTTCAGATGCTCCACCTTACGGTTCAAGTTATCTATCTCGGCCAACAGTTCATCCGTCGCGTCCAGTGCCTTCATGCTGTTCTCTATCTGCGCCCGCTTCTCGTCCAGGCGATCCAACTCGCGCGTCAGTTCATGCCTGGCATCATCCTGCCAGGCTCTCAGTTCTTCAATAGTATTCTCGTTCATAACACGACTGTTTCGTCAAGTTTCGATAATGGAATGGTTTATTGTAATATTATTTTCGTACCAACTCTTTTAATCGAGTTAGAGTACGATAAATATGGTTTTGTGGCTTACCTTCTTCCAAATAGTGTTTATATTCATCCTTGATTAGATATTCGATAACTGTTTCAATATCTTTTTTGTTTTCATCTGTCAAGAGTTGCTTTGACATAGCGTGTTCTATATCAAAGCCGCACTCTTTTATCCAGTTACATTGTTTTTCTAATTCACTTCTTGCCTCTATAGCATTCTTACCATAAGCTCGTCCCAATACTTGACAGTTCTCCACGTTCATATTCTCATTGGGAGGGCATGTAGTGCCTTCGGTTGTATAAAATATATACTCGTTCATATATAACGACAATCTTCATTTTATATAATCCTCAATGGCTGCCAGAGTAGTGTCTCTATAAGCGTAGAAGATATTTGGAACAATAGGAATGTATTGAGGGTATTGATGTATCCGCTCCAACTCAAAGACAAGGCGGGGTTCGGTGTCGTTACTTTCCGAATGGATTTCTGCCTTATTGCCAATTCGGGCAATTTGTATCAAGTACAAATCCTTGACTCCTTTGCCCTTGATATACGGCATGAAATAGAACAGCTTATTCAACGCTATTGTTGGAGGAAAGTTCCTCGTCTTACCTGTATAGTAAATTTTATACTGAGAACCATCCAAGAAATAGTCCTTGTTATCATCCTTAACCAACCCAATCAAGACATGCTTCGTAGGGTCTAATCCTACCGTCTTCTTGGGCGCAGTATAAACGACTTTATCCTCCACATTGTCAAATAGAGACAACTCCAAAGTCGGTTTTGCTTCCCTTTGGACATCTATCGGTTTGACCGAAACTGGTTCGGCATCAAAGATGAATCTGTATAGAGATTTTCCTATTTCACGGACAATGCCGCATACCAGGGCATTGCCCATCAAGAAGGCTCGGCGACCATCAGACACCTCTGCGTGCAAAGTGTGATTGTCTGGGAACATATTCAGTCGTTCCAACTCCAAAGGAATCAATCGGCGGTAACGTCCGCTTTTAGTCTGTATAACGTGCTTGAAACGTGAAGGAGCAGAACCTCCCTCTCCTGTAATCATCGTGCGAGAAGGACGATCCAAAAAGTCAGGGAACGCCATTCCTCCCTCTGAGAAATCATATTCGAAGCCCTCCTTGCTTACTCGGTGTATCTTCTTGGCACCCTTCTCATATTGCCATTTAGGCAAATCAGCATCCGAGATGAAGAACTCTTCGGGCACAAATTCCTCATCGACAATGATGTCGCCCAACAACTGACGAGGGCCATCATATCGTGGGTCAGCATCGACTGTATAGACGTGCCGGTCAATCATTATACCAGCATTATGGAAAGGAGTTATCTTCTTGTTTTTATTGAAGTTGTCGGACACCTCCTTAATCGTTCCTTCAATATCAAATGTAAATTCAGAACGACGTACCTGCTCAAATGGAAATGCTTTTGCCAAAACGCCATCAAAGAGCACCCACTCTCTGCTATCCTTGACTTTATTAGCCACTACACTACCGTGACGGTATGCGACAATATAAGTTCTACGACGACGTTGTGGCATACCATAGTCGGCAGCATTGATGATGCGCCACTCTACAGTATATCCCAAATCGGCCAAAGATGCCAAGATAATAGCGAAATCACGTCCACGTTGTGTTGCTGGGGAGTTTATTATTCGGTCAACATTCTCTAAAAAGAGATAGTTGGGGCGATGTTCGCCCTTCTCCTGCAAGATGCGGTAAATCTGCCACCAAAGCACACCCTTTTTACCTTCGATGCCACCTGATTTGCTCAATGTAGAGGCAACAGAATAGTCCTGGCATGGGAAACCACCAACCAACAAATCATGATCTGGAATCTCGTCTGTCTTTACCTGATTGATATCTTGGTTGACATGACCTTGTTTGCCGAATCGGGATTGATATACGATAGAAGCATCCTGATGCTGAGTGGAGGGCTCCCACTGATTGTTCCAAATGGTTTTATAACAATCAGAAGCGCCTTCCAATCCGATACGGAAGCCACCTACTCCTGCAAATAATTCTACTACTTTTATTTCGTGGTTACTCATGCGTGTGAATTAACTATTTTACTGATGTAATCGTTATTGAACCAATAGCAGTATTTTCTGCACTTGCCGCCATTCGGGTTTTCGACAAGGTCTCTGCTATCGCGACCTTTGGGTCTTACATGAAAATTACGGTTGTCTGCCGCTTTCCAAAAATACTTGGGTGCTATCTTGTTTTGCACCACGCAGGTGCGGATATTATTCCAATAGTCTTCTGCCGTAGCCAAGTCCTCTTGTGGCATCGTCCAGAAGAATACTTTGTCTAGCACATAATCTCTTACGTCAGGAGTCTGTTCCCTGAATATGACGAAGAGGAAACGGCTTGAATATATCTCGTACAGCCTACTTTCTAACCATTCATCGTTGTCATAGACCTCCTGGTAGTTGATATTCTCAAAAGACATAGCTTCGCGTATTTTGCCATTGGCTTGCACACGGACGGTCTTCATCATCAAACCTGCCTTCTGGAACTCTTCCGACTTGTTGATATTGGAGTGCTTGCCCTCATGGGCTATAGCATTGGCCAACTGGTAGAACTTACTCTTGGAGTCAGCCGACAAATTGATTTTGAGTTCGCGTGCAAGGGTCTGCTCGTCTTTTCCCAAATAGGGACGGAAACGGTCGATAATGATGCTGTCAAAAGTCTTGGATTTCAAAGCATCTACAGAGACGGCTTCTTCTCCTTTCGGCAACTTATAGTTGCAGATGGCATTTGTACCGCTTTTCTGGACAAAATCCAAAATGGTGCGCATGTAAGCCATCTTTAGGCAGAATGCTCGTGTCGGAGCAGGTATGTCACTATTGTATTGCTTAGTTGTATCTTCGCCTTTTTGACCCTTACGACAAGCACCGAGGTACATTGTATCACCCTCCGACAACGTATGAGCCAAGCCGTTGACAATCTTGTTGTGAATTATCTCATAATCCTGTTTGATGATAAGCAGGTCTTTTTCTGGCAATTGCCACAAGACGGAGTAGATAAACTCCAAATCGAGTTTGTCGGTCTGAGCCAAATGCAAATAGAAGAGCAGGAGCATAAGACGGCATTTCTCATAGAAATGACTGTGCTCGAAGTCTTTACCAGCCTCCTCTATATAGTCAATCATTCCGCAGACAAGCCGCTCTTTGATAAGCAACTCCTGCTTCTTACTATTCTTAAGCGGAGTGCATTTGAGTTCAAGTCCTGCAATGGAAAAATCAGCCTCTGGATTGCTGTTCTTGTCATAGCCGAAGAAAATCTCCTCGACCATCTCCCCCAATCCACCTTTTCCCTTTCGTGCTTCATATCCTACAGGCACAAAGTCGCGCAGAGTATGACCGAGAATGCCTTTGCTATATTCGAAGATTGAAGCAACATCTCCGGGATTATAAGGCTTGGTTTCCATGTCGTATATCTTTTAGAATATATTATTTACAATACTATCTCTCTCAAAATTGTCTTTGATTTAATCAAAAAACGGTGCAAATATAGTATTTTTCGGGCAAAGTTGCAAGAAAAACGGAGAGAATATAACAAAAAAAATTCCTACGCTTATTCCTTCCGAAGATGCTCGCATTTTCGACCAATTCTCCCCTAGATATTACGGGATTAGCAGCTATAACCGACTTCGTAGAATCTTGATATGTTTAAGCCAGATTCGACTTCTAATTGTGGCGAATTCGCCATAATTACAACCCAGGGTAGAAAACGTTGGGGAAAACAAGAACGAGGAAATTGAAAGATGAAAATTGAAAAATATCACCGAATGGAATAGAGCGCTCCGCAAGTCTTTTCTA
>CACYQQ010000063.1 GCA_902776605.1 uncultured Bacteroidales bacterium
CGGAACGACCAATTGCTGTCGGCCGGCGTTTTCTTGAGTTTGATGACCAGATACTTCCATTGTGAGAGGTCCAATCCGTTGCTGAACTTCCATCCACCAAAGCCGTACCGACCCGTGATGAGGCAACCCTCGTTGGCGGCGAAAGAGCCTGTCTCCCAGATACTTGGGTTGAAGGGCGCATTGGTCGATGGGAAGTAGAGCGTCTTGAGCGCCAACGAGTCTTCGAACTGCCAGTCGGGGTCGGCGTACTCCTTGAACCAACGGTAGATGGGGCGCGGACATGCCTCCGGGTCGGTCAGGAAGGTCTTTCCGTCCGGAATCGAGTCAACGTATTTGGCCAGATGTTCTGGTCCCGTGAAGAGCATCCACGACACATTTCCCGTCTTGTCCATGATGTACTTGAAGTTGGCACCGAAGCCGACGCCACCTGCCACACCCGTTGTTGCTTTGCCCCACGAGCAGTTGTAACTCTTTGGCGCCCAGTCCATTTCGGTCACCAGGATAGGGGCAATCTGTGCCACGGGAGCTACCTGCGTGTCCCAACCTGCCTGAAACTCGGCATAGCCGGCGCCCTTGGTGACCACCCCTTGCTCCACGCTGCCGCCGTCGGCCTCACTGTCCGACCCGTACCAGCCTGGATAACAGTGCACTGCGTATCCGATGTTCTCGCCCAGAATGGGGTATTTGGCATAGCCCGCATATTGCGACTGATAGCCCAACCCCGGTACCCAGAGGATGTTGTTGGCTCCACAATGGCGGATGCTGTCCACGATGGCCTGGAAGTATTTGGTCATGTTCTTGTTGCTGCCGTCGCTCCACGAGGTGTATTGACCATCCGTGCCGAGGATGTTGACCGGTTCGTTGGCCAACTCGAACATGATGTAGGGGTTGTTCTTCAACTTCTTATGACTTGCCACGATGCCCCACACCTTGAGCAGGTATTTCTGGTAGGCATCGCCGATGGCAATCTCCTTGGGGCACACTCCAGGTGGACGCATCACGACGTAGAGGCCTCGCTGGTTGGCATAGGTGGCCATCGGGATGAACACCTGGTCCAGATAGGTCTTGAACCGATTCACGTCGAAGGCCGAGATATCCTCTTCGCCCGTGGTCTGTTTGCCTGGTGTGTTGCTCCAATAGGGGTCCATGTGCAGGCGGAGCCAGTTCATCTCCCAACCGGCTTTCTGAATCTTGACAATGAGCGACTTGTTGTAGTAGAGGCATTGCTGGACATTGTAGTTGGTCCACTGGCTGCCCTGTTCGTTGAACCAAGGGCTGTAGGTTTGTCCGAAGCCATGGAGGTTGACGTGGTTGCCCAATGTGTCGCACAACCAGCGTCCCTCGATGTGCAGGGGCGACATGTCTTGTGCCGCACTGCCTGCCATCGTGGCGAGGAAAAGGAAAAAGAGTAAGAGTTTTCGCATACTATTATAAATAGGTATTCTTTTTAGAAAGGCTGTGCAAAGATAGTGTTTTTTTCCGATATTTCATGTCCGAAACCTATCAATTCCTTATATTTTTGAAACATAGACCCTCGTTACGGCTTATTTGCACTCCCGTTGGCAGGCATTCTTCCGCTTTTCTCCGATTTCGTTGGGAAAGTCCGAAAATCTGTGCAATAAATACTGATTCTTGTTGCGCAGTTGACTTTTTCGCCTTTAAAAACGCTTTTTATGGCAGAAAAATAATTAATTTTCGTTGTGCAATCGTTTTTTGTGCTAAACAACATATAGAAATATTTGGAGGCAAACGAAAATTGCCCTATCTTTGCAACACCTTAAAGAAATAACCATGAATGTTTAGCCCAAATGTTATCAAAGTGATTTTACCTTATTTCGATTGCCAATTAAAATGAAAAGCACTGTAAATGTAAAAAAGGGGAAGACGCAAGTCATCCCCTTTTTTACATTTGCTTTCTTTCCAATGGTGCATTCTCCACTATCCGACGTTCCACTCTCCACTATCCGTTGCTACTCCCTTCACCCTACGTTCATCCTATATTCAGGAAGTCTCGAGGCGTGCCTGAGGTACGCCTCAGGTTCCCCACAGGTCCCCAGTTTTAGGGGAGCTGTGGGCGACCTGAATGCAATCTGCGTACCTCCTTATGCCTTGCTGAATATGGGATGAGCGTAGGGTCAGAGTGGGGTGGGCATTTCGAGCAAAAAAAATCTGGGGTTGAATGTTGTTCAAATGAAGGAAATTCATTATCTTTGCGCCGACAAATCTTAAAGACTAACAATTTTAAAATGAAAAAAAGAATCACACTATTGTTTGCTGCGGCCCTGTCCATGAGCACGTTAGCATTCGCTCAGCCCGAACCGGGCACGTTTTCCATTACTCCGAGAATTGGTCTTTCGATGACGAACCTGTTGGACGATAACGCACAGGGTTTGTTCTTCGCTTATTATCAGCCTTATTCTGGCTATATCTCGGGAAATGATTGGGGGTTGCATGAATCAGTTCGAACCATGAGTTTGTCGGAGGTCAAGTACCGGGTCGGTTTTACTGGCGCAGTCGATCTGCAATGGCATCGCAGCGAACGTTGGGCCTTCGTCACGGGCTTAGGGTATAGTATGCAGGGTTGTCGCTTTGAACATGATTATCAGCGCCCTACGCTTGCGAATCCGCAAAAAAAATGTGCGTGGGATGTCAAGGATGTGCGGATCAATCTGCACTATCTGTCGGTTCCCGTAATGGCGAAAATGTATTTGGGTCATGGTCTGGCCCTCAATGGCGGAGTGCAAGTAGGTTGGCTTTGGCGGGCTTACGAGAAGCATCATCTGGATTATGTATTGGGCATGTCGGGCGACTATTATATCTTTTCATCAGGTAGGTACCATTCCTATAAGAACATCGAAGCAGGAAAATTGTATGGCTACGATGTGGAGGGTAAGATGAATGACTATTATCATCGTGTGAACATCGAGATTCCTGTTGGATTTTCGTACGAGAACGGTCCTTATGTTGCCGACCTCCGCGCCAATATTGGAACCAACGACATTGCCGATTATGGCGATGCGAAGGTGCGTAACATTGGTTTCGTCTTCTCGCTGGGTTATCGATTTGATTTTAAGATTCGCTAATTTTGATTAAACTATGAAAGCAATATTGTTCGGAACATTCTGTCTGTTGAGCACCTTGGCTGTGGCTCAACCTCAACCTGGAACCTTCTCGGTCACTCCCAAGGTGGGCGTGAACTTCAACAAGTGGAGTGGTGACCTCAGTGACGGAAACATCATAGGCGTGCTTGACATGGATGCTTACTATAATTATGTGGAGTTGCATAAAGACGATAAAACGCAGGGGCAGGTGCCGGAATCGGTCTATTACAATGAGATGCAGCAGGAATTCCGGAAACATACCTATAAAGTCGGATTCTCGGGCGGCGTCGATTTCCAGCATCAAGTGACCAAGCACTGGGCTGTGACGTATGGGTTGAACTACAGTTTCAAGCAATCCGGCTATAAGAACTCGCCCGATGTGACGGTTTATCTCCGTGACCCGCAATTCGACGTCAAGACCAACTCCTTCGGCTATAAGATGCACTATTTCCAGATGCCTGTGATGGTGAAAAGATATCTCTATCAAGGTCTTGCATTGAGTACGGGCGTGCAGTTCTGTTTCCTACGTCAGTCCTATCGGGAGTATGAAGGTCAATTCAAGTTGGACAAAACGGGCACTTATTCCGTCAGGGATGAATTGTATGATATGTTATACCTGTATGGCAGCTATGAACAGGGCCGTTGGTATGACTTCGAGAACGAACTCCGTATTTCGGAGGACTTCGAGCGGTTTGATGTTGCCATCCCTATTAGCCTGTCGTACGAAGTGGGACCACTGGTGACCGATTTCCGTTACGAACTTGGGTTGCGGAACTTGATTGATACCGACGAAGTGAAGTCGCGTAATCGGACCTTTGTCCTGAGCATCGGTTATCGATTTGACCTGTAAGGCATCGGATATCTTGTTGTCTTCCTTACGTTTATGCCTTCTCCTTATCGCCCGCACGATTCCGGCCACGATTACTATGGTGTCGGGACCTACCTCATCACGTTAGTCGTGAGTGGGCGCAATCCGCTGTTGGGTCGTTTGGTGGGTGATGCCGTTCGTCCCGAGGTGCAACTGTCGGAGATAGGTGCGATGGTCCGCGACGCGTGGCTCTCGATACCAGCCAAGGCAGCGGAGCACGGCAACCAGGTGCGCGTTTTGGCCAGCGTCTGCATGCCCGACCATTTTCACGGCGTAATCGAGGTGCTTGCGCCCATGCAGTGGTGCCTGGGTGACATCATGCAGGCATTCAAGGCGGCGTGCACCTCCCGTTGGCAAGAGAGGCGAGGGCTGGCCCCATCCTCTATGCGGCCGATATCGGCCGCATGTTTCAGTGCCGCTGCCCCCGTCTGGCTGCAAGAGAAAGCGGCGCGATGTGACAGCGAGGGCGCTCTCGTCAGGCTTCTCTCCAAGCGTCAGCGTGAGGAGTATTATGCCTTGATATATAGGCAGCAGCGTCCCCTCTTCGATGCCAACTATGACGATACCATCTGTCTGGATGCACGCCATCAGGCGGCGATGATTGCCTATGTGAACGACAACCCGAGGCGGGCACTGTTGCGAAGGCAGTTACCCGATGTGATGCAACGTAGCCTACGGGTGCAGATTGGAGAGCGCTGTTACGGCACGTTCGGCAACCTCTTCTTGCTTCGATGGGCGCGGAAGATACAGGTCTTCTGTCATCGGCGGCATCCTGTTAGTCGGTTGCCTTACGAGACGACGAATGACTATGCACGCGAGTGTGAACAATGGGAGAGAGCCATCCTGACGGGTGCCACGGTGGCAGTCACACCCGGAATCTCCCGTGGCGAATTGCTCTTCAAGAACGAGTGCCTGGAACGAGGCTTTCCCCTCATCCACATACAGAAAGAACCTATCAACGCCTATTGGAAACCCGAGAAACAACGGTTTGATGCTTGTGCCGCCGGTAGTTTGCTTATCCTGGCACCGTGGGGCTTGGACGATATGAGTGCCGTGAGAGGAATTCCTGCTGCTTCCGACTTCAGCCGTTTCCATAACCTTAACCACCTTGCTGCCGAAATCTGCTCTTTCCAAGGAAAAGCAAGAATAATTGGCAATTGATAATTGATAAGGTAATTTGTAATTAGTAATTATCCAATATAAACAAAAGAAGCCGCACCCCAAAAAGGATGCGGCTTCATTATATACAGTTGTATTTATTACTTTGTACTTGTTACTTTGTAACTTTGTACTTCGGAATTATTCGCCCTTGATGGCAGCAACGCCTGGGAGAACCTTACCCTCGATAGCCTCCAAGAGAGCGCCACCGCCGGTAGAGATGTAAGAAACCTTGTCGGTCAAACCGAACTTGGTGCAGCAAGCGACCGAGTCACCACCACCGATGAGGGAGAAGGCACCAGCCTTGGTAGCCTCGGCAATAGCCTCGCCGATAGCCTTAGAACCAGCGGTGAACTCGTCACACTCGAAGACGCCAGCAGGACCGTTCCAGAGGATGGTCTTGGCACCCTTGATGGCAGCAGCGAAAGCCTTCTGAGCTTCAGGACCTGCGTCGAGACCCTCCATACCAGCAGGGATAGCGTTGGCAGGATAGTTGGCAATCTTGGCACCAGCCTTAACGGTCATGGTAGCGAAGTCGAGGCCATCGCAGCAAACAGCATCAGGAGCCATAACGAGCTCTACGCCCTTCTCCTTGGCCAACTTCTCGACGTTGAGAGCAACATCGAGCTTGTCCAACTCGACGATAGAGTTGCCGATCTCACCACCGTGAGCCTTGGCGAAAGTATAGGTCATACCACCACAGAGGATGAGCTTGTCAGCCTTGCCGAGGAGGTTCTCGATGATACCGATCTTAGAAGAGACCTTAGAGCCACCCATGATGGCAACGAAAGGACGCTTGATGTCGCCGAGGACAGCGTCAACGGCAGCAACCTCCTTCTCCATAAGGAGACCGAGCATCTTGTCGTCAGCACCGAAGTAGTCGGCGATGACAGCGGTAGAAGCGTGCTTGCGGTGAGCAGTACCGAAGGCATCCATGACGTAGCAGTCAGCGTAAGAAGCGAGCTTCTTGGCGAATTCCTTCTGCTTGGCCTTCATTTCCTTCTTGGCAGCCTCGTATGCAGGATCTTCCTTCTCGATGCCTACTGGCTTACCCTCCTCTTCTGGATAGTAACGAAGATTCTCGAGCAAGAGGACCTCACCTGGCTTGAGGGCAGCAACCTCAGCGTCGGCGTTGGCGCAATCGGCAGCAAACTTAACCTCCTTGACACCGAGAGCAGCAGCAACTGCACCAGTAATCTGACCCAAGCTCAATTCGGGCTTCTTCTTGCCCTTTGGCTTGCCCATGTGGCTCATGATGATGAGTGCGCCACCCTTCTCGAGAATGAGTTTGAGGGTAGGAACAGCACCACGGATACGGGTGTCATCGGTGATTTTACCATCCTGAATAGGTACATTGAAGTCCACACGAACAATGGCCTTCTTGCCTTTGAAATCGTAATTCTTAATTTCCATTGTATTTTTAAATTAAAAAGGGTTTTAATGTTAGGGAATATGAAAGGAAGACCCCCTCCCGACCTCCCCGAGGGGAGGAGTTTCGTCTGCTCGTAGAGGGTTATGAACCCACCTTTTTGCTGCGAGAACCCCGAGGGGAGGAGTTTTCTCTGTAGGCTTTGACTGGGTCAAAGCAGCTCCTCAATCTTTGCTTCGATGTCGGCTTGCGAGGTGATACCCACGAACTTGTGCTTCACTTCACCGTTCTTGAGGAAGAGAAGGACAGGGATGTTGCGGATGTTGTACTCGGGAGCTAAATCTTCGTTGTCATCGACGTTGTACTTGCCAATGATGGCTTTGCCTTCATACTTTTCTGCCAGTGCTTCGACAATAGGAGCCATTCGTTGGCAGGGACCGCACCAAGTGGCCCAAAAATCAATCACTACCAACTTGTCACCTGCGATCAACTCAGGTGCGTTCTGATCGGTAAACTGCATCGCCATAGTGTAAAATTTTTTTACATAAACGCTGCAAAGATAACTATTTTTTGCTCAAAATCAAATTTTTCCTTACTATTATTTGCAATTCATAAAAAAAAGCTGTATTTTTGCGCTGTCAAATTTTCAATTGACACGATAGTTGCAAACAACAAAAACATTTAGTAACAAAAACAGCTTGATAACCATCGTGTAAATTGGAAAGGTTATGAAACAAGGCTATCCAAAAACGTTTAATTTCTTCTGTTTTAAGAATGATTAAGCTCGGAAAATATAACGAATTGGAAATCGTCCGTCAAGTCGATTTCGGAGTTTATCTGTCAGATGGCGAAGGTGTCGAGATACTGATGCCTAAACGCTATGTGCCTGCCCACGCTCAGGTGGGAGATAAGGTCCGCAGTTTCGTCTATCAGGACAGTGAGGCGCGCCTCATTGCCACCACCGAGCAACCATACGCCCAGGTGGGGGAGTTCGCTTCCCTACAGGTGCAGTCGGTCAATCAGGTAGGTGCCTTTGCCGACTGGGGTACGTCGAAGGAGTTGCTTATACCTCACCGAGAGCAGGCCAAAGAGATGGAGGAGGGGCACCGATACATCGTCCACATCTATATAGATGACAAGTCGGGCCGCATTGTTGGCTCTGCGAAGTTGGACAAGTTCCTCGACAACGTACCAGCCACCTACGAGCGCAATCAGGAGGTGGACGTCTTGGTGTGGAAACCTACGCCGCTGGGCTACAAGGTCATCATCGAGAACAAGCATACCGGCATGATCTATTCGAACCAGATCTTCCAGCCTGTGCATGTGGGCGAGCACCTGCGTGCTTGGGTCAAGGAGGTGCGCGAGGACGAGAAGATTGACCTCATGCTGCAACCGATGGGATTCCGCAATGTCATTGACAGTGCCGAGGCACAGGTGCTGAGGGCTTTGCACCTGCGTGGTGGGTTCCTGACCCTGACCGACAAAAGCGACCCGGCCGAGATTGCCGAGGTTCTGCAAATGTCGAAGAAGAACTTCAAGAAGGCCGTGGGCGCTCTCTATAAGCAGCAGCGCATCACGCTGGAAGACAATGGAATACGGCTGACGGACGAGGGTGAGTAACTTCCCCTCAGCCGCTGACTTAAATCTAAATCATTTACAGGGCATTTCGAGACAGAGAGTTTTAAATATATATATGTATAACATTACTAATAAAGATGAATCATTATGATTGAACTGCATGGTATTCAGAAGACTTACCAGTCGGCCACCCCACTCCATGTGCTGAAAGGCATCGACCTGCACATTGCTGAGGGTGAACTGGTGAGCATCATGGGTGCGTCCGGATCTGGCAAATCTACCCTGCTCAACATCTTGGGCATCTTGGATGACTACGACGAAGGTAGTTACACGTTGGCGGGTACACTCATCAAGAACTTGAGTGAGACGCGTGCCGCCGAGTTGCGAAACAAACTCATCGGCTTTGTGTTCCAGTCGTTCAACCTCATCACTTTCAAGAACGCGATGGAGAATGTGGCGCTTCCCCTTTATTACCAAGGGGTGAGCCGCAAGAAACGTAATGCCATGGCGTTGGACTATCTGGAGATGATGGGACTGCGCGACTGGGCGGACCACTATCCGAGCGAGATGTCGGGCGGACAGAAACAGCGTGTGGCGATAGCCCGCGCCCTGATTGCCCAACCCAAGATCATTCTGGCGGACGAACCGACGGGCGCCCTCGACTCCAAGACCACCCAAGAGGTGATGGACCTCTTGAAACGGGTGAACCGCGAACAGGGTAAGACCATCATCATCGTGACACACGAGAAAGAGATTGCAGACCAGACCGACCGACTGATACACATCAAGGACGGCTTAATTGTGGAGTAGGCCTATGTGGTTGGATAATTTTTCGGAAGTTTATGTCTCGATGAGCCGCAATAGGTTGCGCATCGCCCTGACTGGCTTCAGTATTGCGTGGGGCATCTTCATGCTCATCGTTCTGCTGGGGTCGGGCAACGGATTGCTGAATGGCGTGACCTCCAACTTCGGTTCGATGGCCATGAACAAGGTTTCACTCTATTCGGGGTGGACTTCCAAAGACTATAAGGGATTGCCGAAATACCGAGAAATTCACCTGGAGGAGTCGGACATCGAGTTCCTGCGGGAGAAGTTCAAGGACAATGTGGACAAGATTTATCCGGTTTTTTACACGTCGGGCAAGCTCTCCTACGGTCAGGAGTATGTCAATACGGGCGTCAACGGTATCGTCCCTGGCTATTTGGCCACCATCGGTTATAAGATCCTCGATGGCCGAGACATCAATGAGATGGACTTGCGCGAACGTCGTAAGGTGTTGCTCCTCACCGAGAAGACCTCAGAACTGCTCTTCGGCGACAAGCAGCATCACCTCGGTCAGTGGGTCAACCTGGCAGGATTGTCCTATCAGGTAGTAGGTTATTATAAAGGAGAGAGTACCCGCTCCAGCGAAGATGCTTATGCTCCTCTTTATACCATAGGCAGTATCTATCATCCCGATGGCCACTATGATCATATCCAGTTGATAGTAAGTAATCTGGAGACATCGGAAGCCAATGAGGAGTTCAATAAAGCCATCCGTGAGGTGATGAGCCGTCGAAAACAGTACGACTCCACGGACCGTCGTGCACTTTGGGTGTGGAACGACTATGAGGACTACATTCAGACCCAGACGATATTTGAAGGTCTGAGGGTGTTTATCTGGATCATCGGATTGGCCACGTTGATAGCAGGTGTGACGGGTATATCGAACATCATGCTCATCACCGTCAAGGAGAGGACGCATGAGTTTGGCATCCGCAAGGCCCTGGGTGCCCGTCCCCGTCAGATTGTTTCGCTTGTATTGTTGGAGGCTGTAGCCATAACTCTGGTGTTTGGTTATATCGGCATGTTTTTCGGTATCGGTCTGACGCAGTTGGTCGATTATTTTCTGGACCAGCAAGTCAAGATGGCGGCTGCCTCGGGGTCGGAAAATCCTACGGTGTTCCTTAATCCTACGGTCGATTTGGGCATCATCATAGCTGCTACGCTGGTGATGGTCGTGGCGGGTGTCATCGCTGGTTATGTGCCAGCCAAGCGTGCCGTAAGTATCAAACCGGTGGAAGCTTTGGCTGCCCAATAAATTACTAAAAAAACAAGACTATGCAAGAACTTTGGCAAGAAATTTGGTTGACTATCAGGCGCAACAAGTGGCGCTCTTTTATGACAGCCTTCGGCGTGTTCTGGGGTCTGCTGATGCTTATTCTCCTGGTCGGTTTCGGTCATGGCATCTTCAACGGCATTGTCGGTCAATTGGATGTCGTTCCTTCGAACTCGATGTTCTTTGGCGGCAGCTATACCTCGATGTCGTACAAGGGCTTCGGCAAGGGGCGTTATGTGCAGATAGATAATGTGGATATGGAGTTGCTCGAGACCTGTTTGGGAGATCGGTTGCAATATCTCACTCCCATCAATTTTGCGGGCTCCAAGACGCTATGTTACGAGGACAATAAGTATGACAGTCAGGTGATGGGTACCCGTCCCTGCTACAAGGATGTCATGCCCCAGAAGTTGATTTATGGACGTTATATCAACGACATCGATGTCATGGAACATCGTAAGGTCTGTGTGATTGGCATTCAAGCCTATGAGTCACTCTTCCCGGGTGGGGGAGACCCCACGGGCAAGGTCATCAAGGTGGGCAACATCTATTATACCGTTATCGGTGTGGTCAAGAAGTTGTCGGACATGATTAACATCGGTACAGATATCAACAAGAGTCTGGTACTGCCTATCACGACCGAGCAATTAGCTTACAACCAACGGAACTATTTGGATATCATGGGTGTGACCCTGAAAGACAATTACCCGGTTTCGGATTGGGAAGATCGCATCTTAGGTTACTGCAAGGAACATCACTTCGTGCATCCGGATGACAAGGCGGCTTTCTGGAATTTCAACCTCTCGGAGATTAAAGGTATATTTGATAACCTCTTCCTGGGCATCAATATCCTGCTCTGGATTGTAGGATGTGGCTCTCTGTTGGCGGGTCTGATTGGTATATCGAACATTATGTTGGTCACGGTCAAGGAGCGAACTCAGGAAATCGGCGTGCGCCGTGCCTTGGGTGCCAAACCTCTCACCATTCTGACTCAAATCATGGCAGAGAGCATCACCCTCACTTCCATGGCAGGTGTGGCTGGTTTGATGTTGGGTGTCTGGATTTTGGCATTGGTCGATACTATCCAGAAGGCGCAACCGCCTACCAATGAAGGCTTCTCGATGCAGAGTCCTCAGATTCCTTTCTCCATCGCTGTTTCGGCCATGTTGGTCATCATCATTGGTGGTGTCTGGGCAGGGTGGATGCCCGCCAAGCGCGCCATGAAGATCAAGGCGATTGAGGCGTTGAGAGAGGAGTAGAACGACCGCTACGACCCCCCTCCGTCTCCCCCGAGGGGGGAGGGATGGGCGCCCCGAATTGATAATTGACAATAGTCTTCTATCCATACTTTTATAAAAACCATTGAATATTAACAAAAAAGCCCCTACGGAATCTATGTCGAAATAGATTTGAGACCGCATGGATAATCTCCTCCCCCCGGGGAGGTCGGGTGGGGGTCTTTATTTTACTTATCACTATATGAAAAAGTACTTCAAAATGGCAGGCTGGGCCCTGCTCGGTTTATTGGTTATTTACACCTTTTATTTCCTTTGGGCACAATCACAGCCTAAAGTTGTTGCCTACGAATTGCTCGCTCCTGAGGTGAGAGACGTGGTCAAGACCGCTGTAGCAAGCGGTAAGGTAGAACCCCGTGACGAGGTGAATGTCAAGCCTCAGATTCAGGGCATCATCACCGAACTCTATGTCGAGGCTGGTGACAAGGTGCGCAAGGGTGACCCTGTGGCCAAAGTGGCTGTCATCCCGGATATGAACTCTCTGAGCCGCGCCCAGAGTCAAGTGCGTACCTCTCAACTCCAGTTGGAAGAGCAGGAACGTGAGCATGCTCGTGTGGAGGCTCTCTATGCCAAGGGGGTTGTCTCGAAGGAGGAGTTTGAACAGAGCCAAAACAACCTGCTCAAAGCTCAGGAACAAGCTCAGGCGGCACAGGATGACCTGGACATCGTCACCGAAGGTATCAGCAAACGCGCAGGTACCATCAACACCACCATCGTCCGCAGCACCATTTCGGGCACCATTCTGGATGTACCTGTCAAGATTGGTTCCTCGGTCATCAATGCCAACTCTTATAACGAAGGTACCACGGTCGTCACGGTGGCTGATATGTCGAAGATTATCTTCCGTGGCAATATTGACGAGACAGAAGTAGGT
>CACYQQ010000064.1 GCA_902776605.1 uncultured Bacteroidales bacterium
GCGTTGCTCCGTGTGGACAACAATATCCTCAAGATAGATGGCGCCTTCGACGAGACCGTGCGCCTCATTGACCAACCCGCCGACAGCCACTACACGGTGAAGTGCGCGGAGAAGCGCGGAGTGCGCGCGTGGGTTTGGTCCGACTGCGGTCCCCACAAACCAGAATACTGCAAGCGCTGCCCGAAAAGCGTGCTCCAGACGGCGTGGTACTACGACGCCTGCAACGCGAAGCTCTCGATGGACAAGGAGGTGAACAAGCACTGGTGGAAGCTCCAGAACTTCATCGACCTCGACGAGGCGGGCTTCGACCAGATTCCTTGCGGTTCGAACTGGGTGGGGCACAGACGCCGAGCTCTCAATATCGATGCCGACGAGGTGATGCGCGAACTGGAAACGAAACTCCAGACGATGCATGCCGCCGGAGAGGCATTGGACGTGATTACCTTTGCCGGCAACGGCGAACCCACCCTGCACCCCGACTTTCCCCGCGTCATCGAACGCACGTTGCAACTGCGCGACCAATATTACCCCGAGGTCAAGGTGAGCGTGCTCAGCAACGCCACACAGATTGGCAAAGAGGCGGTACGAGCCGCGTTGCTCCGTGTGGACAACAATATCCTCAAGATAGATGGCGCCTTCGACGAGACCGTGCGCCTCATTGACCAACCCGCCGACAGCCACTACACGGTGGGATGAAGACGTTCCAAGGCCAACTCATCGTGCAGACCATGTTCGTGCGTGGCGAGCACAATGGCCAACGGGTCGATAACACCACTCCCCAGGAGGTCGCTGCCTGGTGTGACCTGATGCGCGAAGTGCGACCTCACCAGATCATGGTCTATTCCCTGGACCGACCTACACCGGAACCCCTGTTGACCAAAGTGAGCAAAGAGGAGATGACCCAATTGGTGGCTCCCCTGCTGGCCGAGGGTTTCAACATCCAAATCGTATAATACATGATCAAGAAAATACTCATACTTTGCTTGGCGCTCCTTCCCTTGGTGGCTCAGGCGCGTCGGAAGTCGAAGCAGATCGGGCAAAATCCTTCTGCCCTGTTGGCCAACGGGTACGACCCCCGTTACCGCAACACCCGAATACAGGACAAGGAGGCAATTCACTTCGACTCCCTCTACTTCGAGGCCCTGTCGCGCAACCTGCAAGGCAAACCGAGCGAGGCGTTGGCCCTGGTGAACGAGGCTTTGCAGGTGGACAGTCTTTCGGCCCCGGCACTCTACCTGCGCAGCAAGCTCTACCGCACTTTCCGCAATCCACAGGCCTTGACCGATGCCCGCCGTGCCGCCGAGATTGACACCACCAACTACTGGTACACCAAGGCGTTAGGCGACATCTACTTAGGTCAAGGTCGGATGGATTCCGCCATTGTCTGCTATGAACGGTTGGTGCGACTCAACCCAACGAAGAGCGACCCGCACTACACGTTGGCCGAACTCTACCTGCGCACCGACAATCTCAGCAAGGGATTGGACATCCTGAACCGCATCGAGGAACTGGATGGCGTCAACCCGCACATGACGATGCAGAAGTTCTATATTCTGCAAGAGCTGAAGCGCTCCGACGAAGCTTTTGACGAGTACCACAAACTGATCAAGCGTTATCCGTACGAAATCACCTATCGCCTCCAGTTGGGCGAACTCCAGATGAAGTCGGGCCTCATCCAACAAGCCAAACAGACCTACGACGAGGCTGCCAACATCGACCCCGACAATGCTTATCTCTGGATTGCCCAATCGAACTATTACAGCATCACGGGCAATCAGGCAGCGGCCGACTCGTTGGTACACAACGCTTTATTGAACGCCAACCTCGACATCACCACCAAGATCGACATCCTGACTGAATACCTCAAGACGTCGCTCCGCAAGGTGGCTCAGGAGAAAGAGAAGGCGCAAGACACTACTGCCATTGCCCTGCCGGGCGTGGATGCGTTGTTCGAGACCGTCTCGACCATGCACCCCACCGCTGCCGAGGTCTATGACCTGCACAGCGACTACCTGTCGGCCATCGGTCAAGATAGCGCCGCCGTGGTGCAGATGCAGTTTGCCGTGGACCTCAAACCCTCGGAAGAGAAATATTGGGGCAAACTCCTCTCGTGCGCTGCCCAAACCGACAACTACCCGTTGGTGATGGAGTTGGCCGAAAAAGCGCAAGCCGTTCACCCCAAACTGACCGAGATCTATCTGACCAAAGCTTTCGTCTATCAACGCAAGCAGATGAACGACAGCGCCTTGCTGGTCTATCAAGAGGCGTTGGACGTGATTGATGCCAAGGAGATCAACACCATCTCACGCATCTATGGTTTCATGGGTGACCTCCACCACGAGATGGGACAGAAGGAGAAGTGCTACGAGTGCTACGACCAGGCGTTGAAGTACAACCAACTCAACTACATGGTACTCAACAACTACGCCTACTTCCTCTGCCTCGACAACGGCGACCTCAACAAGGCCGAAAGTATGGCTGCCAAGGTGGTCATGAAGTTCCCCGACGAACCTACCTATCTGGACACCTACGCCTGGATCTACTACCTGCAAGGCAAGTATTCGTTGGCGAAATTCTATCAGGAAAAAGCCATCGAGAAGTCTGAAGGCGAACCCAGTGGAGAGTTGAAAGCACATTATGAAGCCATCCTTAAAGCATTGAACGAACAACAATGAAGAAATTCACCCTATACCTCGGTATCCTCTTGACAGCATTGACCTTAGCCAGCTGTCGCTCGGCCAAGAATGCCACCTCCAATCTGGCCAAGGAGGAGATAACGGCTGCCAAGAACCGCTTCGAAGCCGTCACCGCCAGGAACTTCGACTACGATTTTCTGCAATCGAAGGTGAAGTACGACTTGGGCGGCAAGAGTCTGAGCGGTCGGCTCAACATTGAGCACAGCAAGCGTATCTGCTTCACCATCACCGTGATGGGCATCGAAGTAGCCCGCGTTGAGGCCAATCCGGAGACGGTCTACATCGTCAACAAAGTGAACAAGGTCTATACCAAAGTGGCTTTCAGCGAAGCGGCTGCCCGCCTCGGACTACAAGAAGAGGCCAAATTGGAGACCCTCGAAGCCCTCTTGCTGGGACGTATCTACCTGCCTGGCAAGGGATTGGCCACCAAGGGCGACTTCAACCAGTTCGTGTGGTACCCCATGCCGAACGAGGAACTGCAAGCTGACTATATCGCGGAGAAGTACCAGCTGTCGTATGTCATGGATGGCACCAACTCGTTGGTAGCCACGCAGGTAAAGGTTCCTGCCAAGCAATCGACCTTTGTCTGGGAATATGCCGACCCGACCACCGTCAGCAGCGGTTCGGTACCGACACGGCAGACACTCTCCGTCTCGGGCGACCGACACCTGTCGTTCGACTTCTCGCTCAGTTCTCCTTCGACGAATCCGAAGAACTGGAACTCGTTCCAACCCTCCGAAAAGTATCGAGAAGTCACCTTTCTGGAACTGATCGATTCCATCAAAAACATGAATAAGTGATGAGACTGCTCCGATTCCTTTTGTTCGCTTTGCTTCTGGCGGCTCCCTGTATGGAACCGTCGGCAACCTTGTCGGCCCAAAACAAGACCACCAAGACGACGGGAAAGTCCACCGCCAAGACGCCAAGCAAGACGACTGCCAACAAAGGCGCGACGCAGAAACCGAAATCGACCACGAAGCCTGCCGCCAACAGGAAACCGGCAACGACCAATAAACCAGCGGCAAAGCCTGCTGCCAAACCAGCAGCCAAAAAGCCGGCAGCGAAGAAACCTACATCGGCCAAACCTGCCAGCAAAGGAACGTCGAACAAGAAACCCGCTTCCAAGACGAACCGAAAGACAACTTCGACCTCTTCTACCGAAACGACTACCCCAACGCGCAAACTGAGTCGTAAGGAGTATGAGCAGCAACAGAAAGAGTTGGTACGCCAGATTGAAGCGACCGAACGCATGATATCGGACAACGACAAGTCGGTGCTCAGCCAAAGTCGCGACATCAAGTTGCGCGAAGACGAAATCGCCAAGCGTCAGGCGTTGTTGCGTTCCATGCAAGACGAGATTGAGAGCATCCGTCAGGAAGAAGATTCCTTGCGCCATGTCATCGGCCGCCTCAAATTGGAGTATCAAGGCAAGCAAGAGAAATATGCTGCCGCCGTCCAACATATATATAAATGGCGAAGCGGCTACGATGAGTGGCTCTTTGTACTATCGGCCAAGGACTTAGCCGAAAGTATGCGACGCATCCGTTACCTCCGTCAATATAGTCAATGGCGCGAGAAGGAGGCGCACCAGTTGGCCAAGCAAAGGATGGCCACGGAGTCGGTTCAAGAGAAACTTGCCTTGACCCGCCAGAAACGTGAAGAGGTGATGAACAAACTCCAGAAGGAGAAGAACATCCTGGCTCAGAAACAGGCCAAGCAGGAACAGGCACTCAAACGACTCAAATCGAAGCAACGCGAACTGAAAGCGGCCTTGGCCCGCGACCAGAAGAAGCAGAAAGAGATTCAACGCCTCATCGCCAAGATGATTGAGGAGGAACGCAACAAGCAGACGAATGGCAAGTCGGGCAGCAAGGGCAAAGGCAAGTCCTTCGACTACTCTTCGCCCGAATCGATACAGCTCACAGGTTCCTTCCGTCAGAACAAAGGCAAGATGCCGTTCCCTGTCGATTCCGACTTCTCTATCCTGTCGCACTACACCAAGGATGGCAACTACAGCATCACCCTATCCACCAGCGTCGGCGCTCATGCCTGCGCCATCTTCGAAGGCACCGTGCAGCGCGTCGTCAAGTCGTCCGAGGATTGGACCATCATCATCCGCCATGGTGAATACATGAGTGTCTATAGCAACCTCTCTGCCTGCCACGTCAGCGAAGGCCAACAGGTCAAGATGCGTCAAAGCATTGGCAAGATCAAGGAAGACATCGACGGTCATTGCTCCGAACTGATGTTCTGGATATTCAGCAAGAACGATGCCGAAAACCCCGAGGCCTGGCTGAGGTGATGGAGAGAGTAGAGAGTAATGTGTAATGTGTAAAGAGTAAAGTAGTATGTTATAGCTGCTTGCGCTTTTCGGATTACTCCGATTACTCAGATTATTCCGAATATTCCGATTACTCAGAGCTTTCAGATTACTCAGAGTATTCCGATTACTCCGATAATATTTATTATTTAATATTTTTGTTATTAAATAACAACTATGTCCATCAACGACTGCAAGATAATTGACCTTCCCAAAGAAGAGGATCCACGCGGCACACTCACCTATATATATAATAGTGTGCAGGTGCCTTTCGACGTCAAGCGCCTCTTCTACATCTACGATGTGCCGGCTGGCAAAGACCGTGGTGCCCATGCTCACAAGGAGTGTTGGCAGTTCATCATCGCGGCCTCGGGTGCACTCAAAGTGACTGTCGATGACGGCGTTGACACAAAGGAATACTGTCTGGACCGCCCTTTCTTCGGTCTGTTGGTTCCCCCAGGCATCTGGGCTCACGAACATTCTTTCACCTCGGGCGCACTCTGTCTGGTCTTGGCCAGCCATCCTTTCGACGAGAACGACTACATCCGCGACTATGATCAATACAAGACGTTATACTGCAAGTGATGCCGCCCTGTGGGACGCTTTTGTCAGGGAAGCGCGCAACGCGACTTTCCTCTTCGAACGCGCCTATATGGACTATCATCAGGACCGATTCACCGACCATTCGTTGCTCTTCTACAACGAGAAGGAGGTGTTGGTGGCCCTCTTGCCAGCCAACGCAGTCGGCACGTCACTCTGGTCGCACCAAGGGTTGACCTATGGCGGCTTCCTCCTAAGCCGAAAAGCCACTTCCGAAGAGGTCGGACAACTCTTTTCCACACTCGTGGACTATGCCCGTCAACAAGGATTTACCGACATTCACTACAAACCCATCCCTGCCATCTACCACACCCTACCTTCCGAGGAGGACGAGTATTTCCTGTGGAGATTGGGTGCCCAGGTCGAGGTGTGCAACCTCTCTTCGACCGTCGATCTGCTCACCGATGCCCAATATCTCAAACCCGAATATTGCCGCCGCAACACCTATTCGCACCTACAACAGAAGGGATTTACGGTCGATTGGGAAGCGCCCCTATCGGAGTTCTGGCCCATCTTGACCGACAACCTCCAGCAACGCTACGAAGCAAAGCCCGTCCACACCTTGGCCGAGATGGAACAACTGCAACACGCCTTTCCCGACCAGATTCTCTGTTGCATCGTCCGCAACGAAGAGGGCAAAGCCCTTGGCGGAACGGTCCTGTTCGAGACCGAACGGGTGGTGCATACCCAATATAGCAGCGCCTCGCCCGAAGGCAAGAAAGTCGGTGCGCTCGATTTCCTCTACACCTCTCTGTTGCAAGTCTATCGACTCCAAGAGGGTCTCCGCTACTTCGATTTCGGCACCTCCAACGAGGACCACGGACGCACTCTGAACCAAAGCCTCATCCACTACAAAGAGAGTTTCGGTGGTCGAGGAGTGGTCTATAAGTCCTATTTAATAGAAGTTAGCAGGAGTTAAAGGGAGTTATCGCTTCGCTTGGTAGTTAACGGACGTTACTACAGGCGGACGAAAAGGCTTCTGGCAACTTCAACATTCGTCCGCTAACTCCCTCTAACTTCCGATAACTCCTTTTAACTCCCCTATCGAACAGTATCCATTCTCAATAGTTTTCCTCATGCTCGAATACTTACCACTCAAGAAAGTGAATGCCCCTTACGAAAAGGAGATTCTCGAAGCTATGCGCCGTGTCGTCGATTCGGGGTGGTATCTCTTTGGCCGTGAGGTAGATACCTTCGAATCCGAGTGGGCGCACTATTGCGGCACCGCCTCCACGGGTGGAGCAGTGGCTTGTGCCAATGGCCTCGACGCACTTCGTCTGGTGCTGCGCGCTTGGATCGAGATGGGGAAGTTACAACAGGGCGACGAGGTCATCGTACCCGCCAACACCTATATCGCCTCCATCCTGGCTGTGAGCGATGCCGGTCTCACCCCCGTCCCTGTGGAACCTTGTGCCGACACCTATCTGCTCAACCCCGACAACATCGAGGCGGCAATCACACCACGCACTCGTGCTATCCTACCCGTCCACCTCTATGGACAACTCTGTGACATGGAACGCATCATGCAAATAGCCCGAAAGCATCAACTCCTGGTGCTGGAGGATTGCGCTCAGAGTCATGGCGTGGCAACCCGCTATCTGGGTGATGCACAAGCCTGGAGTTTCTACCCAGGCAAGAACCTCGGTGCCCTGGGCGATGCCGGTGCAGTCACCTCCAACGACGGTGAGTTGCTTCAGGTCATCCGTCAACTGGCCTTCTATGGCAGCGAACGTAAATACGTCCACCGCTACAAGGGAGTCAACTCCCGCATGGACGAGTTGCAAGCAGCCGTTTTGCGCGTCAAACTCAAGGACTTAGACCGCTGCAACCAACGTCGCAGCGACATCGCCGCGCACTATCTGTCGGAAATCAAAAACCCCGACCTTCTCCTCCCCGTGGCACGACAATCCCACGTTTGGCACATCTTCCCGATACTTTCGCCCGACCGCGACCAGTTGCAGCGCCGTCTGTCGGAGCAAGGCATACAGACGCAGATCCATTATCCCATTTCCCCTCACCGCCAACGTGCCTATCGGGAGTGGAACACGCTTCAATTCCCTATCACAGAACGCATTGCGGCACAGGAACTCTCCCTGCCCTGCCACCCTGCCCAGACAGACGAGGAGGTCGCCCAAGTGATACAGGCATTGAACCGAGGGGTCTGACCAAAACGAGAAAAAACGAATCAATACTACATAACATGTTGAGAAAACATCTTCAGTCACACATTATGAACAGATTATTCGCGACAGTACTTATCCTCTTGGGTAGTCTTGGTACCCTCTGTGGACGTTCCACCTGCCAAGTCGAACGATACGATGACCACAACGGCCTCTCGCAATGGTATGTGACAGGCATGGTCAAAGACAACCAAGGCATGTTGTGGTTCTCCACCTGGAACGGACTGAACCGCTACGACGGCTATCAGTTTGAAGTGTTCAAATCGTTTCCAGGAGACAGTTGCGACATGGGCAGCGACCGACAGACCTCCATCTGCCTCAGTCCATCGGGTGACTCTATCTTTGTCCTGATAGGCGACAGCGCGACCTACAGTTTCGACCTACACACCTACCGCTACAGTTCTCTGAACGACTACGCTAAGTTCCAATCCCGCAGGCCATACAACGGCGTAAAACTATTGGACTACGACCATACCCACCATTATTTCCAGCATACAGACCGGTTCGGCACCCTCTGGCGCATACAGAAGAACGGCACCATCCTGTGCCAACAGAAAAACGACGATACTTGGCGCATCCTTCACACCGACTACACCGAACAGAAAGAGATCAGCAAAGTCTTTGCCGACAATCAAGACAACCTATGGGCCATCGACCGATTTGGCGTAGATAAGATTTCGCTGTACCACAATCCGTTCGAATACTTTCCTCGCGAGATACCCGCCCAAGCCCGCGCCTTCCTGTTGGACAAGAAGAACCGCTATTGGGTATCGAGCAAAGAGGACCAAACGGTGCGTATCTTCGGAGCCGACAATCACCTCATCGGCTATCTCACCCCCTCGGGCAAGGTGGTTCCTCACTTCACCTCCTTTGGTGCCAGCGTCTATTGCTTCAAGGAGACTGCCGACGGCACCCTTTGGCTGGGCAGCAAACCCGACGGACTTTTCCGACTCACCCCTCAGGGCGACACCCAGTTTCACATCCAACACTATATCCATGAGGCCGACAACCTCTATTCATTGAGCAACAACGACGTCTTCGACATAGCCGAAGATGCCTATCACCGACTATGGATTGCCACCTTCAAAGGCGGTTTGAACTGCATCTCAGACCCCCATGCCGAGCCCCTTATTTTCCAGAACTGCAACAACGGTCTGCGCGTACCCGAAGCCTTGGGGACCAAGATGATACATCGTCTTTGCCTCACCCACGACCAACATCTTCTGGCAGCCACCACCGACGGTCTGCTCGTGGCCAATGCCAACGAACCGCTGGCCGCCAAGATGCAGTTCCGACTGCACCGTAAGGAGCCCAACCGCGCCTCCAGTCTGAGCAACAACGCCTGCATGGACATCCTGGAAACGCAATCGCAACAGGTACTTATTGCTACCGAGAGTGGCGGCATCAACGTACTGTGTTCCAGTTCATTGGACAGCGACATCCTCGACTTCGGACATTACAATACCAGCACAGGACTTGCCTCCGACGTGGCCATCTCACTCTTCGAAGCCTACGACCTCCTCTGGATTGTTTCCAACAACCAACTGCTCACCCTGGATTTGAGGAACGGACAAACCGAGAAGTTCGATGTTGTCTTCTGGCAGGCCGTATTCCACTTCTCCGATGCCCATCCTCTCCGACTACCCGACGGCCGCTATCTGTTTGGCCTACAGAATGGTGCCTTCACCTGTCGCCTCGAACAGTTGCGACGCAGCACCTTCACCCCACCCATCGCCTTCACCAGTCTGTCGGTACAGGGTGGCGCTTGGCAAAAGAACGTCAACTTCCTCGACACCTTGTACCTCCGCCCCGAGCAACGATGCATGACCCTCAACTTCGCTGCCCTCGACTACCATGCCACCGACAAGGTCAACTACATCTATCGACTGCAATCCAGCCACGATGATGGTCTGTGGAACAACCTCTACACCAATCACTCCATCACCCTGTTGGACCTGTTGCCCGACACCTACACGCTCACCATCCGTTCCACCAATGCCGAGGGAGTCTGGACTCCCAATGACCGTCAACTGGTCATCATCGTCGAACCCCAATATTGGGAAACCGCCTCGGCCAAACTGCTGTTTTGTTTGCTCGTCATCGGACTGGTAGCTCTGTTGTCGTACCTCATCACGTCGTACATCTCCCTCCGTCGGCACCAACGCGAACTCTACAACCGTTACTTGCAAGCCATCTCCGAACGGCCCGAAAACGACGGAAACACCTCGACCAACGGCACGCCTCTCATCATTGCCAACAACCCCGAAGACGATGCCTTCATGGCGCGTGTCATGAAGTTTGTCGAAGAGAACATGGCCGAATCCGAAGCTTCGGTCGATGACATGGCCTCCGCCACCGCCAAGAGCGTATCGGGACTGAACCGCAAGATGAAGAGCCTCTTCGGTGTCACTCCTGCCGAATTCCTTCGCAGCGCCCGACTGGAACATGCCGGCAAACTGCTCAAGGGCAACGACCTTCCCATTGTGGAAGTAGCCCGCATGTGCGGTTTCTCCGACCCGAAATACTTCGGCAAGTGTTTCCGTCAGAAATATGGAGTCTCCCCTTCGGCCTACAAGGATTCCAAACCGGAAGAGTAGGCTGCCCACAGACAGCAACTAAAAGACAGTATTCTTTGCTCGACAACACACATACCACCAAACGTCATTATTGACATCTGCAACCCCTTTCAGGATATAGCAGGCGGGAAACGGTTACGTTTTCTGCCTGCTTTTTTATGGTCTCAAACGTACAAAAAAATATTTGCCATAATTTTACCCACTAAGAAGAAAAAATTGTCACCACTTTGGCAAAATATTAACCCTATACATTGTAAATTAAGGGGTATCTTTGCACCCGTTTTACAAACAAAGAGACATGCGAGAATATTCATATATTAAATATTGAATACCGATTAGGCATTTAACAGAACGAGTAAATAGATAGTTTGAAACCCTATTTCCAAGTACCCAACAATTACTAAATTACATGAATCATGATTCCATCACCAACAAGGCTGAGTTCACGCAGAACGATGGCTACGAGTAAAGCATTCAAGGGATGTTCTAAAATTGATTAGAAGTCACCTCAAGATATGGTGAAAGGAAGATATAGTTATTTGGCTCTGCTTAGATAAAAGAGCATTTATTTCAATTCGGTGGTTTTGGTTTGAAAGAACGTTATTATCTTCCTTTCACCTTTTTATTAGAACCCCAAACGTTTTTTGATTCAATCAACTAACTTTAGATTCTTATATTATGTTACACGACCTTAAACATTTATGCGGTTGGCTGCTCGTAGCAGGTCTGTCCCTTGTGGGCACCTGCTACGGTGCAGTTTCTTCTTCGGCCATCGATGGATTCATCCCCGTCTCTCACGGCGGCCAGCTCTACTACCAGGAACAGGGAGAAGGCGAACCCGTCATCCTGTTGCACGGACACTCTTTGGATAGCCGCATGTGGGATCAACAGGTTCCCGCCTTGGCCAATCACTACCGCGTCATCCGTCCCGACTTCCGTGGCTACGGCAAGTCGTCGGCGCAGACCGAAAAACATCAGTTCACGCACGTCGGCGGGTACCGGGTTCATACGCAGGGCGTTCAATCCGCGGTCAAGCATGTGGGTTTTGATACCCGCCTCGCGGAAAGGCTTGGTAAAAGTGCGTACTGCCAGATTGGGGTTTTCTCCATACAGGAGGTTCACTTGTTCCGACGCTCCGCCGTTAGTCTCTACCCGGTCGAAACAGCCCATGTCAATAATCACGGGGGCTATTTTAGCTAATTGGTCACGTCTCGGCACGTATTTGCCGCTTGACTGCCACATATCCCTGTACACCAACGAGAACTGTACTTCTCGTTTGCCTTCGATTGTTTTGGACATATATTTTATTGATTTATATTTAGTCTAAAAGCGAATTGTCAGTTCGGAAAGTTCTGTCCGGACTCTATAAAATCCCATAACGCGGCAAAGGTACAGCCTTTTTCTTATCAAAAAAAACTTTTCTCAAATTATTTATGACATTACAATGCGGGTAGTACTTATTTTCCGAGTTACGCAAATGTTTATCCCATCTCATTAATTACAATTTTACTAAAATCTATGTTTCACGGCTTGGGGTACTTGTCTTTTTAACGTCTTTTGGCAGAAAATATAGAACCCGAATGAAAAAAGAGGGCGAGAGTTGCCTCCCACCCTAAATGTTTACACATCGGAATAATCCTTATTGTGTATGTCATTCAAAAAAGTGGCGCAAAAGTACTGCTTTTTTATGAAGTTGCAAGCCTTTTACATAAATTTATTTGATATATTCGTATTTTTATGTAATTTTGTCACGAAATGGATACTCGATTCAGCGAATATAGGATTATGTGGGTTTTGGTATTGTTTGATCTTCCTACGGATACCAAGAAAGACCGCAAGGAATACGCCTCTTTCCGCAAGAAGCTTTTGATGGACGGTTTTAGTATGTTTCAGTTTTCTATCTATCTGCGTCATTGTCCAAGTGCGGAGAATGCAGATGTGCATATAGAACGTGTTAAACGATGGTTACCTCCGTTCGGGAAAATCGGTATTCTCCGTATTACAGACA
The DNA here is from genome assembly GCA_902776605.1 of uncultured Bacteroidales bacterium. GTDB lineage: Bacteria > Bacteroidota > Bacteroidia > Bacteroidales > UBA3663 > Liminaster. The sequence goes on from CACYQQ010000064.1 coordinate 12,381, forward strand.
GGCAATTTGGAGACATGCAGATTTTCGACTGCTGCAAAGCCATTCAGGTTGACCAACCCGTACAGCAGTTAGAGTTATTTTAGAAGCGAAAAAATGGTATATAAAACGAAAAAGCAGTACATAAACGTGCTGCTTTTTCCGGTTCTAAAACAAGCAATAATTTATTATGTTTCTAACAGTTACGTACGGTCTATTGTTTTAGACCTTATCGTTTTCTTTTTTTGAATGACATACACAACGCCGTTCGGGTTGTAAGCGTCGCCTACCATATTGTTTTAGACCTTATCGTTTTCTTTTTTTGAATGACATACACAACCTGTTTCCGGGTCGTCGAAACTTGCGAACTATTGTTTTAGACCTTATCGTTTTCTTTTTTTGAATGACATACACAACCAGCTGGGGCTTTTGGATTTTGGCGCTATTATTGTTTTAGACCTTATCGTTTTCTTTTTTTGAATGACATACACAACGGCATTCTTAGGTATAAATGGACGTATAAATTGTTTTAGACCTTATCGTTTTCTTTTTTTGAATGACATACACAACACCTGCTGATATCGATGTCGTCCAGATAGCATTGTTTTAGACCTTATCGTTTTCTTTTTTTGAATGACATACACAACTTCGGGATAACTCTCGCCGAAGGACGGACAATTGTTTTAGACCTTATCGTTTTCTTTTTTTGAATGACATACACAACCAAAGTAGATGGTAGTGCTATACCGCTGCAATTGTTTTAGACCTTATCGTTTTCTTTTTTTGAATGACATACACAACCACACTCTACATCGGATGCGCCAAGTTCCCATTGTTTTAGACCTTATCGTTTTCTTTTTTTGAATGACATACACAACAGCAAAGTAAGCACTATATTTGAGCGCGGCATTGTTTTAGACCTTATCGTTTTCTTTTTTTGAATGACATACACAACGCATGTCATAGTCGAAACAATACGCCTGGATTGTTTTAGACCTTATCGTTTTCTTTTTTTGAATGACATACACAACAGCCCAGCAAGGGGAGCATCAGCAATTCCTATTGTTTTAGACCTTATCGTTTTCTTTTTTTGAATGACATACACAACCACATCGTTAAATATGCCTCGTCCACTTGCATTGTTTTACTCCTTATCGTTTTCTTTTTTTGAATGAGATACACAACTATAGTACTGGTGTCTTAGCCGCTGGTATATTGTTTTAGACCTTATCGTTTTCTTTTTTTGAATGACATACACAACG
>CACYQQ010000065.1 GCA_902776605.1 uncultured Bacteroidales bacterium
TAATTACAAATTACTAATTACCTTAGCTTCGCACTGCTCTACCTTTGTTTTGACTGATCTCTCAGTCAGGCTTTGTACTACTTGTATATCTAAGTTTCAGTCTTTCAGAGAACGTTGTGCAATCGATTTGGAAGTGTTCGTTAGAACCGTGTTCCTTTCGTTTTGCGGGTGCAAAGATAGGGGGTTTTCGCGAGCCTTCCAAATTATTTTGCAACTTTTTTCAAAATTTCTTCATTTTGCCCGTTATTGGCCGCCAAAATAGGCGTTTGTGACACTTAAAGTTTACATTTTGGCTATTTTCGCCCTCTCATATCCCCATTGACCGGCTATTCTCTCCCCCATTTTTCCGACTCCTGCTCTCGAAAAGCGCCGAAACAACCACTTCCAGACACGAAATCCCTTTCTGGACAGCACATCCTTCTTTATCTACACACACGTATTACGCGCGCACAAACATATTATTACAGGATTTCCCTTGCTATCCAGGCGCAGGCTTCGGCATCGGCGAGGGCGTGGTGATGGTTCTCCAACTGGTAGCCACATTCGGCAGCAACGGTATGCAACTGGTGGTTGGGCAGATGCTTGAAGCAACGACGCGACACACAAAGCGTGTCGTAGAACTCATAGTCGGGGTAATCCATGCAGTAAGTACGGAACACGGCTTTCAGGCAACTCTCGTCGAAGGGTTTGTTGTGTGCCACCAAGGGCAATCCGGCAATGAGCGGTTCCACTTGTGCCCATACCTCGGGAAAGATGGGAGCCTCTTCTGTATCCTGTCGGCAAAGTCCATGCACCTGCGTGCACCAATAATTATAGTAATTCGGTTCGGGATGAATCAAGGAATAAAACGAATCGACTATCTCTCCGTTCCGCACAATGACAATACCCACCGAGCAAACCGAACTGCGCTCGTTGTTGGCGGTCTCAAAATCTATAGCTGCAAAGTCTTTCATAAATTATTCAAATTAGGAGTTAATGGGAGTTATTTGGAGTTATCGCTTCGCTTTGGTAGTTAACGGACGATTGAATCAATTACAAATTACTGATTACAAATTACGGTTCCCTTGTAGGAAGGATAAGGCAGAGGTATTTAATATTTTGGTATTTCGGTACGAATATAAGGTATTTTTTGCTATTATTCGCTCGTTTTCAAGGAATTAGTAACGCTCGATGCGCGAAGCATCCAGTTTGAGGAAGATGAATAACAAAATGGTAAAAGACCAAAGGCTGGAACCGCCATAGCTGAAGAAAGGTAACGGAATGCCGATGACGGGGACATAGCCAATGACCATGCCGACATTGATGGCGACATGGAAGAAGAAGATACACGTCACGCAATAGCCATAGACCTGCGAGAAGATGTTTCGCTGACGTTCGGCCAAGACGATAAGTCGGATGATAAAGACCAGATAGAGCAAAAGCAAACTGGCCGAACCGACAAAACCTTGCTCCTCGCCCACTGTACAAAAGATGAAGTCGGTCTCCTGTTCAGGCACATACGAGAGTTTGGTCTGTGTGCCTTGCAAGTACCCCTTGCCTGACAAACCTCCTGAACCGATGGCAATCTTGGCCTGGTTGACATTGTAGCCGGCACCTTTGAGGTCCTCCTTCAATCCCAGCAACACCTCAATACGCCCACGTTGGTGCTCCTGGAGGATATGGTCGAAAGCATAATCGACCGAGAAATGGAAGCCGAGAAAAGCAAAGGCGAAAATACCTACGACGAGGTACTTGCGCACCCTTTCGTAGAGGGTGAGCCAAAGACAATAGAGTATGGTGCCGCCACACAGAGACAATCCTACCCAACGATAGACAACATACTTGGAGATAGATGCCGGAAGGTCAATCCAATGACGAAGTGCATAATAGAGTAGGTTGACCGCAACCACAACACCCAACATTCGCCAAGTGTTGACCCTATCGTCCATGAACCCGTAAATCATGGCAATCACCATGAACGGGATGAGGAAAAGCACCAACGCCTCGCCATAGATGAGACCCAACACGAAGATTAGGACGAAACAAAAGCCCACCCAAAGCACGACACCCGACATGCCCTGTCGATAAAACAAAAGGATAAGGGAGAAATAGACCAACGCCGACCCCGTCTCGTTCTGGAGAATGATGAGGCCAACAGGCAAAAGAATGACGAAACAGGCCTTCAAGAAATCGGTGAACTCCGTGAATCGGAAACCATATTGGCTAAAAAGCCAGGCGAGCATCAACGATGTGCTGAACTTTCCGAACTCGGCCGGCTGTATGCTGAATGTGCCAATCTTAATCCAAGAATGAGAACCGTTGATGTTGGTACCTATAAATATAGTCAGGAAGAGCAGGAACATCACTCCTATATATAAATAAGGAGCAATGCCCATATAGGTTTTGGCATCGATGCACAAAATGAGTACAATCAAGAACGTGGCAAGCCCAAACCACACCGCCTGCTTACCCGAGGGACGAGCGAAGTCGAAGATGCTGGCACCTTCGTCAAAGTCGTAACTGGCTGCGTTGATAGTGTACCACCCCAACACAACCAATATCAGGTATAACAGAAATGTAAACCAATCAAAAGTCTTGAAGAAACTCATAAATTACATTAAAGGCTTTTAAAGGAAGTGACAGAGAAGTGAAAATGAGATTGACAAGGAAATTAAAGGAAGTGACAGAGAAGTGACAAAGAAGTGACAGGGACGTTTGAAACTGCAATGCCGAACTACCGTACCAGAGGAGCGGCTTTCTGATCATTCCGAGCTCTCCGATTATTCCGACTACTCCGACTATTCAGAGTATTCCGAAAATCCTCACAACCTCACCAGCGGAGCGACCTTATAACCTTACGACCTCAGAACCGACCTCACCAGCGAAGCGACCTCATAACCTCACAACCTCATAACCTCACAACCTCATGACCTACTTATACACATCCATCCACATCAGGGTGGAGGCGTTCATCATCTCTTCCTCCATCGGCTTGCGGCGTTCGGAGATAGTGTCGTTGAGGTATTTCTCGATGACCAACGAGCCGATTGGGACGGCGAAGGTAGCACCGAAACCGGCATTCTCGACATAGCAGCAGACGGCAATGCGAGGTGAAACCCTGGGTGCAAAACCCATGAAGACGGAGTGATCGCGACCATGAGGGTTCTGCGCCGTACCCGTCTTACCACATAGTTCGATGCCCTCGGGCGCAAGGTTACCTGCCGTGCGAACCGTACCGATAGTAGCAGCTTGTCGCATACCTTCGACCACCACGTCATAGTTTTTCGGTGCGACCATCGTCTTGTGCGGTTGGAGGAAGGTATCGGGGATTTGCTCAATGCCCGAGATTTCCTTCACCAGATGCGGCACAAAGTAATATCCTCGGTTGGCAATGGTTGCCGCCAGATTGGCAATTTGCAATGGTGTAGCCAGGATTTCGCCTTGTCCGATGGAGATGGAGATGATGCTCACCGGACTCCAATTTTCCGTGCCGAAGTTCTTGGAATAATACTGCGGGTTCGGGATGAAACCACGCGACTCACCCGGCAAATCGATGCCGAGGCGATAACCGTAACCCATACTCACCATGTAATTCTTCCATGCCTCGAAAGCCGTCAATGTGGTCTGTTTCGGATATTTGCGAGAATTGGTCAAAACGCGATACAGGCACCAACCGAAGTAGCCGTTGCACGAAGTGGCAATAGCTGGAGCCAACGTCCATGCCGCCTCTCCGTCGTGACAACCCATGCGGAAGTTTCCGAACACGAAACCGCCCGAACAGGGCAGACTGGTGTATTGCGAGATAACCCCCTCCTGCAAACCGATCAAACCCTGCGTAGGCTTGAATGTCGAACCAGGAGGATAGGCTGCCGAAATGGCTCGGTCAAAAAGAGGCTTGTATGGGTTGAGAAACAACTCCTGATAGTTGCGGGCTCGGGCATGACCCACCAACAGACGGGGGTCGAACGTAGGGCTCGACACCATCGCCAACACCTCTCCCGTCGAAGGTTCGATGGCCACCAGCGCACCAATCTTGTTCTTCATCAACTTCTCGGCATACTGCTGGAGTTCGGCATCGATGGTGAGTACCAGGTCATGCCCTGCCACGGGGTCCTGGTCGTACTTTCCATCTTCGTAATGGCCCAAGATGCGACTATGGGCATCGCGCAACAAGATTGCCTTTCCCTTCTCCCCTCGCAGATACTTCTCGTAACTCTTCTCGACACCGAAATCGCCCACGAAGTCGCCACGCTTGTAGTAGTCGTCCTTCTTGATTTCGTTGACATTCACCTCACGGATGCTGCCCAGAATCAACGGAGCAATCGAATATTTGTATTGGCGGATGGTACGCGGACGGAGTTCAAAACCCTCGAAGCGGTACATCGCTTCCTGCATACGGGCGAACACCTCGTCGGTCAACTGCGTGGAGAACACCTGTTGCGTATAACTACTGTAACCACGGTTGCGACGACGGTCACGGATTTCCGCCATACGGTCGTCGAACACCTCTTTGGTGATGCCCAACGTCTTGCAGAAGTCCAATGTATCGAGGTTCTTCACGTTACGCATCGTAACCAACAGGTCGTAAGCCGGTTGATTGAACACCAACTCACGCATCTGTCGGTCATAGATGATGCCACGCGAAGGATAGATTGTCTGAGTAAGGAAAGCATTATCATTCGCCATTATCTTGTATTTCTCGTCCACCACCTGAAGGTTGAAGAGGCGGACGATGTACAGGATAATCACGATGATGAACAAAGCACCTATCACAAAACGCCGGTTAGCCAATTTATAGTTTCGCTGCATGATAGATGAACAGATTTAGGAGACAGAGAACTTAAAATTGAATCAATTACTAATTACAAATTACTAATTACTGATTACAAATTACTTTTTCCTTATGGGAAAAGGCTCGATTCTGGCTTCAACTCCTCAGCATCCAACTTTTTCAATTTTAATTATTAATTATTAATTTTTAATTATCAAAATTGGTTCTCACTTGCTCGTATTGGCCATGTCGGCGACCCAAAGAACCAAGAACGAGAGGATGACCGACATCACTATTTTAAGGATCAGATTCAGAAAATTGAAGAGCGTAAACGACTCGACCAAGAAAAGCACGACGCAATGGAGGAGCAACATGCTCAGGAGGAACTTCGAGAATATCGAGAATCCCAGACGATGGTAGGTGGGACAGCCGTTCTTGATATCGTCCTGCACGATGAACATGTGCAACAACGGCACACGCATCCACATGGTGGTGCTGCAAGCCAAGGCATGAAGACCTGGCGTATTGCAGAAGATGTCCACAATCAACCCCACCAGGAAACCGGCCAAAATCTGTAGGTTACGGTTCCAATCGACTGGCAAGCGGAGCACCAGATACAGGTAACTCAGCACCACACCGCCAAAGAGAGGCAGATGGTTGAACAGAATGACCTGCAGAGCCAATCCAAGGCCTATCCAGACAAAGGTAATCAAAATGGGCATGGCTGATTGTTCTGAATAATATAGACGTCATTGACACGGTCGAAGTGTGTAAACAGTTCGACGCGGAAACTCAGGAAATTGTTGTTGTTGCTCGACGAGATGAGTTCGCTGATGCGACCTACCGGAACACCCCGGGGGAAGGATACGCCATAACCCGAAGTCACCACCGTGTCGCCCACCTCATAGACCACATTGCGGGGCAAGTCCTCCAGACGGGCATACATCGGACTCTCGCCATCCCATATCAAGGTACCGGCCGATTGCTCATGTTGCAGACAGACAGAGAGTTGCAACTTGGGGTTGAGCACACTGATGACTTGCGCATAGTGCTTGCTCACCTTCGAGACCAATCCGACCACACCCCGTTGGTTGGCCACCGCCATACCCACCTTGACGCTGTCGGCCTCCCCTCGGTTCAGGACCAGATAGTTCTCGCTCTGCGTGATGGTGTTGTTCACCACATGCGCCACGATAAAGCTATAGGGCAACTCCTTTCGCAAGTCCGAGGTGGAGTCGTTGTCCAACCATTGCTGGAGTTCCGACCGCAGGGAGAGGTTCTCCTCCTCCAACTGCGCCATGCGCTCCATCAGTTCCATGTTGGTAGTGCGGAGGTTGAAATAACCCGTCACACCATCCACGGCCGAACACACCCCACCCGACACGACGTTAGCACTGCCGAACCACACGCTCCGATGGTACGGATTCGTCTGACATAGCAGCACTATGCTAAAAACAGCCAAAACGAGCCATGTAAAAAATGGCCCGTTTTTAGTGAAAAAGCGGAGTATGAGCAACATAGCTTATCTCAACAGGAATGGATAGTTGTTGACATGCTTGAGGGCAATACCTGTACCCTTAGCAACCGAGAGCAACGGGTCATCGGCTACATGGAACTTGATACCAATCTTATCCTGGAGACGCTTGTCCAAACCACGGAGCAAAGCACCGCCACCCGTCAGGTAGATACCATTGCGCACGATGTCGGCATACAACTCGGCTGGCGTTTCTTCCAAGCCCTTGAGCACAGCGGCCTCAATCTTGGCAATGGACTTCTCAATACAGTGGGCAATCTCCTGATAGCTCACAGGCACCTCCATAGGCAGAGAGGTCATCTGGTTAGGACCATGAACGACAAAGTCTTCCGGTGGGTTGTCCAACACGGTGAGGGCCGAACCTACCGAAATCTTGATTTGCTCGGCAGTAGGCACACCCACACGGATGTTGTGCTGGCGTTTCATGTAGTCCATGATGTCCTGCGTCAGGTCGTTACCAGCCACACGGATGGAGTTGTTGGTGACGAGGCCACCCAACGAGATAACCGCAATCTCCGACGAACCACCGCCGATATCGACAACCATGTTACCTTCTGGTGCCAAGACATCCATACCGATACCGATAGCGGCTGCCATAGGTTCGTAGAGCATATAGACGTCACGACCGCCAGCGTGCTCACTGGAGTCACGTACAGCACGGATCTCGACTTCGGTAGAACCCGATGGGATACCTACCACCATACGCAACTGAGGGTTGAAGAGATGATGTCCGCCAAAGGCCATCTTGATCATGCCGCGAATCATCTGCTCGGCGGCATAGAAGTCTGCGATGACGCCATCTCGCAATGGACGTACTGTCTTGATACCGTCTGGGGTCTTACCTTCCATCTGTTGTGCCTTGTGACCGACGGCAATCACCTTGCCGTCACGTGTCTCCAGGGCAACGATGGAGGGAGCGTTGACCACGATCTTTCCGTTATGGATGATGATGGTATTGGCAGTTCCCAAGTCGATGGCTACATCTTGAGTCAGCTTGAAGAAACTCATGTATTTTTCTAAGAGTTAAATCCGTTATTCCAAATAATGGGGACAACCCAAGGATGTCCCCGTTCACAGTATTTCTCGGTAATTACTTCTGCTCGGCAAACCAAGCGTGAATGGCCGTATCGTAGTGAGACGATACACCGAAAGCCTGCTCGGCGAACGAGAGACGATCCTCGTAGTCGCTCACAGCACCCTTCTTGTTGAGCATGTCGGCCAACTGCTGGTACTGTGCCTTGCTTGCCACGATGATGACGTCCTTGAAGTTCTTGGCAGCAGCGCGGATGAGCGAGATGCCACCGATGTCAATCTTCTCGATGATGCTCTGGAAGTCGGCACCGCTTGCCACGGTCTGCTCGAATGGATAGAGATCCACGATGACGAGGTCGATTTCTGGGATTTCGTACTTCTTCATCTGCTCGCGGTCACCCTCGTTGTCGCGACGGCCCAAGATGCCACCGAACACCTTTGGATGCAGCGTCTTGACACGTCCGCCCAAGATACTGGGGTAGGAAGTCAGATCCTCGACGGCATTACAGGGAATGCCCAGACCTTCGATGAAGTTTTGTGTACCACCCGTAGAGAGGAGGGTTACTCCTTCTGCATGAAGTTTCTTGATGATCTCATCCAAGCCATCCTTGTGGAAGACGGAAACCAATGCGGTTTTGATTTTTTTCTGATCGCTCATATCGAGATTTTTTTGTATATTCTAAAAAATGTCATGTCGAGCGTAGTCGAGACATCTCTCTCGCACACAAGCAGAGGATAGAGCTTCTTCACTTCGTTCAGAATGACAATTTTAGAAGATTTTTTATGTTTTGTGAGGATATTTCTAATTATTCGGGTGCAAATATACGAATAATTTCCGAAATACAAGCGTTTTTACACCCAAATTTTAAAAGAAATTTTTCATTTCCGATTTTGAGTGCAAGAGGCTCCTGCCAAGAAGGGGTCGATATCCTTTCGGCGGCTCCCTCTTTCAGGCTGTATTTTGGGCATTTCCCGAGGGCCATTTTGAGGCAATGACGGGTCTGCATCACCACGTCGCCTTGCTTGGCATCGGCCTCAAAAGCACGTTGGACGTCGGCTATACCCATCTGGGCATAGAGGGCACGCGCCTGACTGTTCAACACGTTGGCTTTGTAGTCCTTGGGCAGGATGGCCGAGGCATCCACCCGTCGGCTCTGTGCCTCGTAGTCGGGTTTCACAAAGGAACGACGTTCCCTGTCGTATTGCTCCATCCAGGTCGTGTTGAGTTGCTGGACACCCTCGCGTCGCAACTGACTGAGCACCGAACTGGGCACGAAGAGGTCGGCACCTTGCACCTCTACCTCCTGCGCCTCGTAGATGGTGTCGCCCAACTTCGTAAGTTGCTTGCGCACATTCTCTTCCTGCGAGCGTTGCGCCGCCTCGAACGTACCCTCCTGCCGAACGACCACCGTACAACCCGGGCGACTCAGTATCAACTCCAATTGGGTAGGCGTTGCCGTATAACACAACGTGAGAGGCACGCGTCTCTCGGCCGAAGGTTTCTGCAACTGCTGCTCGAAGAGGAAATCCAGGTTTCGGTTCACCTTCATTCCCTTTCGCAACTGGGCACATAAAGCATTGCTGTTCAACGGATAGATGCGTCCACGCTCGTCCACGCGGTTGGCACGGAAGCCGATGGTTCGGTCGCACACCAATCCGTCGCCATTGTGCACCGCCTTACCCTTCACGCGCAACCAGTTCTGCCCCACTTCGGTAATCTCACCTATAGGTTCACCCATCGACTTCGGCGAGTCGAAGTTCCACATCTCCTCGCGTTTACCATCGGCGAAATAGGAGGTAAAACCACGATTGAACGACTTCTCGGGACAGGGTTCAAAGGTATAGGTAATGCGGTCGGCGCCATGCACGCCTAATTTATCCAACTGTTGCCGATAGTAGGCTACGATGTTCTTGACGTACGACATGTCCTTGAGCCGTCCCTCCACCTTGAGACTGGTCACGCCCGCGTCGATCAACTCCTGGAGATAGGCGCTACGGTTCATGTCACGGAGCGAGAGCAGATGCTTCTGGCGCACCAGGGTTTTGCCCGACGCATCGACCAGGTCCATCGGCAAACGGCACGGCTGGGCACATTCCCCTCGGTTGGCGCTACGCCCCGTGAGGGCGGCACTGAGGTAGCATTGACCGCTGATGCACACGCACAAAGCACCATGCACGAAGACCTCCAGTTCGATGTCGGGCACCGCCTCGTGAATGGCACGAATCTCGGCTACCGACAGTTCACGGGCCAAGACGGCACGCGTGAAACCCAACCGGTGCAACAGTCGGACTTTCTCCACCGTGCGGTTGTCCATCTGCGTGGAGGCATGGAGGGCGATGGGCGGCAAGTCGAGTCGCAACAAACCCATGTCCTGCACAATGAGGGCATCCACCCCGGCATCGTAGAGCTGCCACGTCAGTTGCTCCGCCGCCTTCAGTTCGTCGTCACGCAGGATGGTGTTGAAAGCCACCATCGTACGGCATCCAAACTGATGCCCGAAGTCGGCCAACCGCGCAATGTCCTTCACCTCGTTTCCTGCCGCCGCACGGGCGCTGAAACGGGGTGCTCCGATATACACGGCATCGGCCCCATGACGAAAAGCCTCTATTCCTATCTCGGCATCCCGTGCGGGCGCCAACAGTTCGATTGGTTGCATTATTATTTTGAATCGATTATAATTGAAAGCGCGTGTCCCATCTCCGCCACTATTTAACCTTTCGTTGCCCTTCCGCTGTCCACGCAGAAATGGAGGTTGTTTACTATCGACCTTCTCCCTTTTTCCTCCCTTTTAAAGGTAGCAAGAAGGGAGAAACATTGCAGAAGCTCGGTGGCAATCTACCGACAGGAGAATAGGGTCAAAAGAACAGGGACAGGACAACGAACTATTGTCGCCCTCTCGGCTTAGACCCCGAAGGCATCCCGAAGGCTCACCGAAGGATGACAATACCTTTCGGACACACTAATTTGAGTGCAAAGATAGTATTTTTTTTCCAAATTACCGACATAATGAAAGATAATCTAAAAAATTCAATCAAAAAGAGGGCTCAATTAAAAAAAAATTTTTATCTTTGCAACGGTTTTTTTACAACCGATTACTCATACGCAACCGTGAAATCTTACTTACCATGCCTACTGGGTATTATTCCTCTTATAATATGAAAACCACTTTTTTCTTTAATCCAAATAAACTATGAAGAAACAAACATTTCTCTCGTTTGTTGCCGCATGTGCTATGCTGACAGGATCGCTGCAAGCACAAGCCGCCGACAGACAATTCAAGGACTTTTCATTAATCTTGAACAATGAGAACGGCACAATTCTCACAGCCGACGAAATGGCGGCACAGGGCACAGACTTTGCCTTCGGTATCTCCGTTTCGGACGAAGGTACCGTATCGCGCATTGCCACCGATGCTACGGAATTTGCAGCTCAGGTGACTGGCAAGTTCTGGAACGACCACGGTTCTACGCAGGTCAAGTTGGTTGTTCCCGTCGATGGTCCTGTCAAGGTCACCGTCGGCACATGTACCCACAGCGACCACGCCTTGACCGTCTCGCCCAAACATGGAGAGGCGCTGCAACTGGAGACCGAGGCTGCCTGCTGGAAAGGCGAGCACACGGCCCTGGCATCCCTCAACTACGAGGGCGGTCTGGACACGTTGGTCATCAGCTGCCCCTCCTACACCCCTTACGTAGCAGTCGAAGCCTACGAGGCTCCCACCCCTGTGGAACCAGCCCAATTGGAGAACGAACCAGCCCAATTCGCTTGGGCGGTAGGCAACGAGAGCAACGCCTCGGTCAACGACGAAGTGGCCTATGCCCTTCAGGAGAGCCGCGTCTCGGTTGGTACCGACCTCACGACCAAGGTGTATGATGCCAGCAGCAATGGTGGTGGCAAGATGATTTCTTATCAACCCAGCACCAGCAATCCAGGTCAGTCAACCACCGACATGGTGGAATACACCATCAAACTCAAGAAGGGCTACACCTTCCAGGTGAGCAGCGTCTCGTTCGATGCCGTCAAGCAAGGCACCGACAACGCTTACTTCGGTTGGACGGTGACTGCCGACGGCGTGGAGAGTGAGTTCAAGGCCTACAGCGACCCGAAGACTCAGATATTGCGCAACAACAATGCCAACAAGGATGTCGCTTCCCTCAATCACGTCGAGACGGTCAATACGGAGGCATGCCGCACCTTCTCCCTGCGCCTCTATATGTCGAACGTTGCCAACAACAAGGAGATGTCTATCGGCAACATCAAGATCAACGGTACCGTGAGCGGTGCCGAGGAGGTTCGCGCCTTTAAGGACTTCGCCATCGAATTCCGCACCAATCCATACACCGTGGTTTATCCAGAGGGTGGTCTGCCCGAAGGCGTAGTGGTCAATCCAGGTACCTACAAAGATACCCAGCACGGCGCCATGAATGCCAAGGTTACCGTTCCTGTGGATGGTCCTGTATGCTTCTATGCCGGCGGATGCAATTATACCAACGGCGTTACCATCACCGACAAGGATGGCCAGGTCATTGGCACCATGAACACCGTCGAAGCTGGTTGCGACAATGCTCACCCACAAGCAGTTACCCATTTTGCCAAGTGGTTGTATAATGTGGAGGAACCCAATGTCCTGACATTCGACCTGGGCAACTATTGTCCATACTTCAAGGCCAATGCCTGCGACTTCGTTCCTTCTTGCTTCGTCAACTACTTTGACACCGACGG
>CACYQQ010000066.1 GCA_902776605.1 uncultured Bacteroidales bacterium
GACGGCCTTCTGAGCGCGTTCTACGAGGTCCATGTGATCTTTGAGGAACATGGCCATGTTGGGATACTGATCTTCTATCTCTATGGAGCAGAGTTCTGACCCGTAACGTTCGTTTATGGTGAAGGCTGCATCCTTCATGAATTCTTTTCTTGCATCGATGGAGAGATGGAGAGTCAAAATGCCACTCTTTATTCTCCCGTCAAAGACGAAATCGTTTTAAGCGCGGTCACTTTCCGAGACAAGGTCACCCCTGGCAGCAAAGAGCATTGGACACTAAAATTGACGGATGCCAATGGACAACCAGTAAAGGGCCGAATGATATTGGATCTATACAGCATGGCTCTTGAAAAACTGAAGTCACATGCCCGCAACTGGTGGTTTGCCCCAGACTACTTGTATTCGGCTTTGTATTCCCGAGAGTTTACCACCAAAAGCCGCAATTGCTTCTTCTTCAACAATTTCGAACCGACGCCAACGAGCCATAAACATCTGAACATTAACGAACCGTGGCTCAAGGTTTTTATGCCACGGTATGTTGAAGAGTGCGACTATGACATAGTAACGGGAATGGCACCAACCAGAAATGGATTTGCCGGAGGAGCATTAGAAGGACGAATTGCAGGACTTGCCATTGAAAATAGCGCCGATGTATTGTGTGAAGTTGCAGTCAGCAAGCAATCTACTTCTAGAAAAATAGAAACTAATGCCTTCACCAATCTCTCCGTCCGCACCACAAAGACCCATGTGGCATTGTGGAGGCCGACGTTGACATCGGACATGGACGGTAATTTCCAGATAGAGTTTGACGTGCCGGATGACAATACGACCTGGTGCATGCAGGCATTGGCCTTCTCCAAAACGATGGCTACCTGCTTGATGCAGAAGGAGATATTGGCACAACGGACTCTGATGGTGCAACCCTCCCTGCCCCGCTTCCTCCGCTCGGGTGACAAGACCCAGCTGATGGCGAATGTGCAGAATGCAGCCGACTCGGCGGTCAAGGCGGTGGCCCTGGTGGAACTCTTTGACCCACGCACCGATAAGGTATTGAAAAGCAAGAAGTTCAACCTCCGAATTGCCGCTCACGGCACCGAGGTGGTGGGCATCGATTGTGAGGCGCCATTGGACGAACCCTATATAGGCTTCCGTGTCAAAGTGGTTGACGGCCAAGGCAATGGCGACGGCGAACAACAGAAACTGCCCGTCCTGCCAAGTTCATCGATGGTCACGGAAGGACAACCTTTCTTCCTGACCGCAGGACAAGGGTCGGTAGTACTCGATGTGCATCGTCCCTCGGCTGGCAAGTCACACAGCGTATTGATGGCTTGCAGCAATCCGACGTGGTATTGCATCTCCGCCCTGCCCAGCATTGCAAACACCGACCTGGTGACCTCTACAGGCTTGGCACACAACCTGTTTGCCCTCGGTATGGCAGCGTCGTTGGTCAAGAACGAACCCGCCTTGGACAAGGTTTCCCGCCTGCGCCAAGACGAGGATTTGAAAATCACTACGTTGCAAGCTTCCCCCTGGACCCGTGCTGCCGATCAACAAGAGAAACGGATGCAGGCATTGAGCCGATTGTTGAACCCCGAGCAGAACCGCGCCGACTACAACGCCTTGATGGACAAACTGCTGACCTTGCAGAAAAAGGACGGAGGCTTCGGTTGGTTCGACAACCCACGAGACACGACCGCCTCCTACTGGGCCACTTCGACCGTGCTCCAACTGATGGGCCGACTGCGCATGTTAGGTTGTCTGCCCGACGAGGAGAAAATGTCGACCGCGTTGAACAAGGCACTGCAATATATGGACAAGGAGGTGATGAACAACCTGAAAGACGACTTGCTGGAGACTGGCAAAGTGAATGTCATGTATTATGCCGACTACGCCTACATCTGCTCCCTCTACGACAAGGACCGCCCTTACAAGTCGGCCGCCATCAAGTTGAGCACCAACCTGTTGCGCAACAAGATATTGAGCGCGATGGAGAAGAATTGGCGTAAGGAGTCATTGCTCAACCGAGCCTACTGCGCCGTCACCTTGCAACGCTTTGGCCACGAGAAAGAGGCACAGCGTATCGTGGAGAGTCTCAAGCAGTTAGCCATCAACGACAAGGACAAAGGCATGTATTGGGAGAAACTGCCCGACGGCTTCTGGTCGCACCCCGTGGCACACACCGCCACTATCCTGGAGGCGATGAACGAGGTGGCTCCGAATCAATATGCCGTTGAAATAGAAAGAGTTCGCCAGTGGCTACTGCTGGAGAAACAGACCTCCGACTGGGGCGGTTCGAGCCTGGCGGCCGATGCTGTCTATGCCTTGCTCCGCACAGGCGGAGACTGGTTGCACGCCGAGGTGGACACTACCCCGCTCTTGCAGATCAAGATTGACGGCAAACCCGTTGACTACGAAGCCCTTAACCCACTGTTGGGCAATATGCGTATGGACCTGCCCGCCGATGCCCGACAGGTTGAGGTCGTCAAGAGTGAGAACCACCCTGCTTGGGGTGCCGTAGTGCATCAGTACGAGGCGCCCATGCAGGAGATTAAGAAGCAGGGAGTCAAGGAGTTGACCCTCCGCAAGGAACTCTGGGTGCAGGACGACAAGGGGGCATGGCAACGTCTCTCGGTGGAGGGCAAGAAGGGCACCCACCTGCGCCTCGGACAGAAGGTGCAGGTGCGACTCATCATCACTTGCACCAAGGCGTTGGAATATCTCACCTTGACCGACGAACGACCCGCCTCGTTGGAGCCCGTTGACCAACTCTCGCACTACGGTTGGGGGGATTGCAGCTACTACCAGGAGACCAAAGACAGCCAGACGAACTTCTTCATTCGCCGTCTCCCGGAAGGTTCATACACACTCACTTACGACTGTCACGTCACCAACACAGGTTCCTTCTCGGTAGGCATCGCCACCATCCAGAGTCAGTATGCCCCACAGTTCGTGGCACATAGTGCCGGTGGAAAACTATAAAAAAGAGGACTCTCCCCAACCCTCCCTAAGAGGGAGGGAGTGTAATAAAAATACAACTGGAGGACGAGGGATAATTATAAATTAAAAATTGAAATATTTCTCCGTCTGTTAGCACCGAAGGGCATTAGCGTGCGAAGCACTTTTAGCGGTGCAATTGCACCCATTAGCCTTGAGAATTAACTCCTTTAGTGTACTTGTGTAACTTGAAAAAAAATATTGTAATACATTGTTTCCTTTTGACTTAACCCTCTTCCAGTGGTCCATATTGACCCTGACGGCACTTTGTATAGGTATGTCCAAAACGGGCATACAGGGTATGATGTTATTGGTGGTCCCCTACATGGCAATGGCCTTTGGAGCCAAAGAATCGACCGGAGTGATATTGCCAATGCTCTGTCTGGCGGACATCATTGCCGTGGCCTACTACAAGCGGATTGCCGACTGGAAAGTAGTGGTCCGCCTATTGCCCACCGCTATCCTGGGTTTCTTTGTCGCCATTCTGGTCGATAGCATGATACCGACCGATCGGTTCCGAACCCTTATGGGAGGAACCCTGGCGCTGGCATTGGGCGTGATGCTGTGGAGTGAGATTTTCGGCAAAGAGAACCGTTGGATGAACTGTTGGTGGTACTCGGCGCTGTTCGGACTACTCGGCGGTTTCACTACCATGATCGGCAACGCCGCAGGGCCAGTTATGTCGGTCTATCTGTTGTCGATGCGCAAGGAAAAGATGGCCTATATTGGCATCAATGCGTGGTTCTTTTTGGTTGTCAACCTCTTGAAAGTACCCCTGCAAATCTTCGTCTGGGACAATATCACCTGGTCCACTTTCTCGCTCAATTTACTCATGCTTCCAGTCCTTGGAATCGGTGCCCTGATTGGCATCCGACTGGTCAGACTGTTCCCCGAAAAAGCCTTCCGACGCTTCATACAAGTAGTAACTATCCTCTCGGTGGCAGCCATGCTGTTGAAGTAAAAAAGGCGGGGTATTTTCCCTCTTTTCCGCGCAAATTGGCAGAAAAACAAAGAAAAAGAGTATTATTTGCCACATTATTATACACGATACGCGATTTTTTATTATATTTGCCGCGATTTTAAAAGGGTGGACGCCAGATTTACTAACCTGATAGGAGATATTGGACGTCACACTCGAACACACCCACTCATTCATTGACGGACCTCAAAATGATGAAATACTACTTGAGACATATCCTGCTCCTGACACTTGTCCTTGTCATGCACTGCACCTCGGTGGAGGTAGTGTGGGGTCAAGTCGTGACCCACGGTATCATCAAAGAGTACCGAGGTGCCGATGAGAAAGTGCCGTTGGCGGGAGTCACCATCCAAGTACAGAATGCCGCCAACGCGGTGTCGGACTCAACCGGCAACTTCATCCTCAACTTCCGAACCCTCCATGCCGGTGACCTGGTCACCGTACGTCGCATCGAGAAGGCGGGGTACGAGATATTCAACAAAGAGGCGTTGGAACAGTGGATTATTTCGGGTCGAACGAATGTGGTCTTCACCATCGTGATGTGCCCTACCAAGAAGTTCAAGATGATGCGCGACACCTATGAACGTGCCGCATCGGCCAACTACGAAGCACAGTTCCAGAAGGAAAAAGCCAAGTTGGCACAACGCCGACAAGAGGGTTCCATCACCTCCGCCCAATACGAAAAGGGGGTGCAGAAAGCCACCGCCGCCTTGCAACAGAGCAAGACACAGGCCTCGGCCGTAGCAGAGAAATTCTCGCGCATAGACCTCTCGGAAGTATCGAAGACCGAACGCGAGGTTATCTCGATGGTACAGGAAGGCAAGATCCAACAAGCCATCCTCACCGCCGAGGAACGAGGCGACATGATGCACATGGCCGAACTCTACATGCTGGCAGGAGGTGTCGAGAATATGGAAAAAGCCGACTCGCTGTTGCGCCGTTCGGCTTGGAGCGACACCACCCAGACGCAAAGCATGTTGAAGTTTGCCGACTTTGCCTACCTGCAAGCCGACTGGAGCGAGGCACGTACCGCCTACGAGATTGTGCTCCGCCACCTCGGCAACAACATCGTGCAACGCGCTTGGTCCAGTCACCGACTGAGCCTCTCCTACCTCCAGTTGGGGCTTTACGACTTGGCCCGAAAGGAGTTGGACATTGCCACGGCCGACATTGACAGTCTCTACAAGATAGATGCAGAGCGTTGGAAGATGGACCAACTGAATGTACGACTCTCCTTGTCCACGTTGTTGATGGCCACCGGTCAACAGGAACAGGCCCGCGAGTACCTGACGGCATTGCGCGACTCTTGCCTGTCCCTCCTGGCCCAAGACTCAACCCAGCAGGACATCCTCCGCCAATTGGTACTGGTGGAAAACCACCTCGGCGATGTCTATGAGCAATTGAAAGATTACACCTTGGCACAGAAGACTTTGCAGTCGGCCCTGATGCGCACCAAGAACTTGGAAAAGGGTGAATTGGAACGTGCCGGCATCTGCAATTCGCTGGGTCACCTCTACTTCACCACCGGTCACCCCAAGGAGGCGGAAATCCGTTACAAACAGAGCGAAAGGATGTTGCTGCCCCTCATGGCACGTAATCCGCAAGGTGTGATGCCTCTGTTGGCGCGTTGCTACTACAACCTCTATCGGCTCTGCCTCTCGCAGGAGGAACGAAAGGAGGAGGCCGCCCGCTATCAGAAGACGGCCATTGTCCAATATGGCATCTTGGCAGAACGCCAACCAGCCACCTATCAATGTATGTTAGACTCCCTCAAAAACACTAATACACTCCCGGAGAAATGAAAAAGTTTTTTCTGACACTCTTAGCACTCACGCTTCTCCCCTTGACCACTCTCGACGCCAAGACCGACGGCTTGCCGAAGTGGGCCAAAGAGGGAAAACTGAAAGCAGACGAAATCATAGGTCGAGGTCTTGACGCCAACAGCGCCATGATTGATGCCTTGCAACAGATATATGACCGACTCCCTAATGCGGTGGATTCCACCTCGTTGCTGTCGTTCCTGCAACAGACCGACTCCACGCTGAGCATAGACCGCCGCAACGACTGGATTGAGAAAGTCGTACCCCTGCAACCTCTGGTCATTGCCGACTCCGCCGTAGTCGATTCCACACTTTGGGTGTTGGTCAATGCAGAACCAGAACAGATTGAGCAGATGCAGCAGCACTTGCAGGATTCGCTACTGTCAGAGGCTCGCGTGCAACGTCTCCGTGCCCTCGACAGCCAGAGTCAAGGTGACCTTCTGAAGGCCGCCAACGAGTATGCCGGTGCGCTGAAGTTGATTGTCCCGTTGATGCACCAACCTATCCTCCCCGACTCGACCTTCACGAGCGACTTCGGGCAGATGCTCTTCAACGAATATATCTCGCTTTTTGACAGCATCCGTTTTGTAGCGCAACGTAAAGAAATGCCTGTCGTCGGCGGCGAAGAGATTCCCTTGGACGTGACCTTCCAAGTGCTTTCTGGCGACCGTCCTGTCATCCACTTCCCCGTCAAGGCTCAGATGAAAGAGGGCGAACTGTCGGCCCCCGAACAAACCGACGAGAAGGGTCTGGCCACGGTGCATATCAAGCAAGCCCCTGCTGGTGAGAGTGACCTCTGTCTCACCCCTGCCGAGAATATAGCGGTGCTCACTGCCAACGTCTATGGCCGTTCGTTGTTGGCCAAGAAGTTGAACCAAGGGTTGGACTCGGCCAAGACCCATCTGCTGCCTTTTGACCCGACACCGGCATTCGCCATTCAGATGGACAGCATCGATGCCCTGCATCACGACTCCATTGCTATTGTCCTGACTCGTGCCGGAATGGTGGAAGTGCCATCGGCCGAAGAAGCCGACCTCCTCTGCCAAGTGGTTTACCAGAACGAGCGTTCTCAGGAAGAGAAACATGGTGACTATATGTTGGCCGTGACCCATTGCTCCCTCAAGATTCTGCTCACAGAACGTCTATCGGGCAATGTCGTAGCCACCTACGAGATTCCGAAACTCGACTTCACCCATCCTGCCAAGCGCAGCGAAGAGGCCGTCCGACTCCGCACTATGGAATTGCTGATGCGCACCACGTCATCGAACCTGCCGACGGTTATAACGAACCGGATCTACGACAAGCGCAAGGCGGTTTATTCCCGTGTCAAGTAACCTCCCGTTGAGACATCTATCTTTCCTCTGGGACAACCCGAATCTTTCACCAACAAACTCTGACCCCTTATGTTGAACACATTATCTATATTCCTTGGTTGCCTGCTACAGGTCCTTCCCCCTGTCGGCAGAGCGCAGGTCGTGGGGGACAAGAAAGAGTTGGATTGTCGTGTCACAGAGTTGATTATGCAAGGTTCGACCGAACGGTTCCACCCCGTTGACCCTCACTCCATGCCGTTGCACAAGACCGACAGCGCCGAGGTGTTGCGTTCTCTGGGAGCCACCTACATGATTGACAAGGTCTCCAACGACCTCTACTACTCCACTTGGGACGACACGTTGAAGATACTTTGGGACGAACGCTACCCCTTGCAGTCGTTGACCAACTTGTTGTTGGGACAGATTGAGTCGCCCGACTTCACCATCGACCTCACGCACCGACGCTACGGAAACGAACGACCGCAATTCCTGGTGGATTGGGCATCACTCTACCACACGCTCTGTCCCGAAGGGGTTCGACCCTACGCCTCCAGCGCCAGACGGGAAGAGGGAAATGCCTTGCGCGGCATCGTACTCTTCCATCATCCTGACGGCAACTATGTCCACATGTTGGTCTTCTCCGTCACCCCCGAACAGCTCTTTTCGGACGATGTCAAAAATCGCGTCCTGAAAGCCGACCTGTTCACCAATATTCCGCAACATAACATACTGAATCTCTATGAATAAGCTACTCAGACTACTCGCTACTGTCGTCATGCTCTTGCTGCTCCACACGCAGCAAGCCTTTGCCCAGATTGAGGTGAAGGTCAACATCACCAGCGGCATTGACGACCCCGTCTTGAAAAGTACCATCGAAGAGAACGCATCCAACCTCCTCACCTGCTTCAACGGCGCCATCATGGAGGGCAAGAAACTCAAGGATAAGTTGAAACTGCACCCTCTGCCCAAGGAGTTGGACCACTTGGTTCACAGCATGTGGCAGAGCAGCGCCATGATGTGTCCCGTCAGTGAAGTGAACGGCAAGTTGTTACACTTGCCCAATGGCGGCTACCAGTTGCGCGACATACCTATCTCCATGCTCGCCTCGGAAGAAGAGGGCGACAAGGACTTGGTCTTCAACTTCGATCCCCAGGGCAACCTCTCGAACATCTATGTTGCCCTTGAACTTCACAACTACCGCAACGTCATCATCGACGGTGTTGTAGTGGAGGACTTCATGCGCCGACAGATTATTCTGGATTTCGTCGAGAATTTCCGCACCGCCTATAACCGCAAGGACCTGAACTACTTGAAACAAGTATTCAGCAACGATGCCCTCATCATTACGGGCAAGGTGCTCAAACAGAAAAAGACAGAAGGCAACGACATCATGAGCCGTTCCTTGGGTGCTACTAAAGTGCTCCAGACTGTCATGAGCAAGGAACAGTACATGAAGCACCTCCAGAAAGTCTTTGGACGCAATTCCTACATCGACGTGCATTTCTCCGAGATGTCGGTCAAGCGCCATCCTGTCCGCGACCGCATCTACGGCGTGACCATGAAACAAGAGTGGAATTCATCGACCTACAGCGATGTGGGCTACCTCTTCCTCATGATCAACTTCGAGGACGAACTCCAACCCACCATCGAGGTGCGCACTTGGCAACCCGACAAATACTCCGACACGGGCGAAACCATCAAGCGCGACGAGATCTATAAGTTGGAAGACTTCAATATTTAAGTAGCTATTCAATAATAAATATATATATGAAACGTATTGTACTATTCTTACTGACTACCTGTATTTGGGCTACGCAGGTACTCTTTGCACAGGACCTGAAGATCCTCAACGTCGAAGAGGATACCGAGAGCGGCATTGGCGTCTATCCTTGTGGCGACCGCCACGAGGCGATGCTTCAGTTCGAGACCTATGAACCCTTCGGATTGGAGTTCCGCTCCAACTATGACCCCGACCTGCAAGTCCAGATGGATACGTTGGGTGGCAAGAAGACCTACACTATCATCTTCATCACCCAGGCCCCTGGCGTCAACTATGACGGTCGTCGTCTCACCATCATGGCACCTGGATTCCGTGCTCACCGCATGACCCTCAACTTGCGCGACAAGCAGAAGTTTGTCTATAAAGTCAGCGACCCCTACAGCGCGTTGCGCAGCCCTTACTTCATCTTGCAGGAGCAAGCCAACAACCATTTCTATGACGCTCAATATCAGCGCGCCAAGGATGTCTATCAGATGATTCGCACCTGCCCGGAGTATGAGGTCAACCGCGAGACCATCGACGAGCGCATCGCCCTTTGCGACTCCATGATTGAATGGAACTCGAAAGCCATTCAGTTAGAGCAGTTTGCACAGTTCGCCGATGCTGCCGACCTCTACCAGAAGATGGCCTTCCATAACTCGGCCAACAACGCCATCACCCAAAAGATTTTCGAGTGCCGCAGCCAGTTCCGCGAGGATTGCGACAACGAGTATATCCTGGCAGAACACTACATGGATATCAAGCAGATACGCTTGGCCAAGGAGTCTTACCAGCGCCTGTTGGACAAGCGTTGTTCCAAATACATGACCGAAGCTACCGTTGCTCTCCAGAACATCAGCAAGTACGAACGCAAGAAAGAGCAGCACGCTCGCTGCTTCTTCTACGAAGTGGGACCTAACCTCCCTATCGGTATCACCTATGGCCAATGTTACAAGGCCGATCGTCGCACTTCGGGTTACATCACATTGCACTTCAACCCATCCCTGATTGGTCTGATGACAGGCAAGAACATCGTGGAAGGCGGAATGACCAGTACCCCGTTCCCCACCAACACGGACAAGCAATCGTATGCTAACGTACTGGAAAAGACTCTGCCCGAGAGATGGCAATATTCCGATTCTTACACCAAGACCGACGATTACCGCTATTGCTATCCCGAGAAACTGGACTTTGAAGGTGCTCTCTCTTTCGGTTGGACCATCAAAGCTTGTGACTATCTGTTCGGCACCGTCGGTTTGGGTTATCACGGAGGCGGTTTCAACACCTTCGACTTCAAGGAAGCGCCAAGTGCCATTGCCAAAGCCGTTGTTGAAGACCGCGAATTGAACCCCGACGAAAAGCCTTTCGAGCACTGGGAAGACGAACTTCGTCACAAGTGCACCAAGGCACAGTGGTTCAATGGTGCCGACCTGGAGGCAGGCCTCATCTTCAAGATCTGGCACATGAACCTCAAGGGCACTTTCCAATACACCTATTGGATTAACGACAACAACTACACCGACTTCCTGAAAGACAACCGCATGCGTTTCTTCATCGGTCTGGGCTTCAACTGGTAAACGACATTTCCCCCATTAAGTAGTTGGTCAATAATAATCGCAACTATATTTGTTTGGTGACTTATATATCGTAGATGAAGTCATCCGAGAGATACAAGCATAACAATAGCCGTCCAGAAATGGGCGGCTATTTTCGTTTTCGTTTATCGTTTTCGTTATCAAATCATTGCATTGACCAATGCTTCCAGTTGAGGGAGGTCGTCGTCCTTGAGGGCGGACTTGATGCTGACGACAGGTTCGACGATGGTGACATTCTTCATAGGTTCAATGAGGGCACGCATGGCTTTGGCGGCCATCGGAGCCCATGTGCCATTCTCGACCAGTCCGACGGTGGCATTCTGGAAAGCCTTGAGTTGCAACTTCCAGAGGAACTGGTGCATAGGCGGGAAGACATCGCCATCGTAAGTGGCACCACACAAGATGACCTTGCGCATACGGAAAGCATCCTCGATGACCTCGGCCATATCCTCACGACAGAGGTCGGCCACTGCCACCTTGCCAGCGCCACGGGCTTCGAGCATCTCGCCAAGC
This sequence comes from uncultured Bacteroidales bacterium, assembly GCA_902776605.1. Classification (GTDB taxonomy): domain Bacteria; phylum Bacteroidota; class Bacteroidia; order Bacteroidales; family UBA3663; genus Liminaster. The sequence continues at coordinate 10,971 of CACYQQ010000066.1, forward strand.
TTCTCGGCTACGCGGGCGGTGTTGCCGTGAATAGAGGCGTGAGCAACCAGTACGCCCTTGGTTTCCACCTCGTTATTGCTCCATGTGGAGTAAAGACGGATAGCTTCGGCCAATTCCTCACCCTCCAGTTCGGGACCATGCAAAGGACAGATAGTGGCGATATCGAGCGTGGTGGCTTTCTTCATGACGGCGCTCACCGGAGCGGTATATTTGCCGCAGATATTAAAGAAGTAACGGCGTGCCTCACAAGCCCAGTCATCGGGGTCGGCAGCCTTCACACCGAACTTACCGAAAGCGTCGGCCGAGAAGAAGACTTTCTCCTCCGGGCAGTAGGTCATGACGACCTCGGGCCAATGAACCATCGGAGCCGTGAAGAACTGCAAGGTATGAGCGCCCAACGAGAGAGTGTCACCCTCCTTGACGGCTTGCGTCTTGCCCATGTCGGTGCCAGGATTGAACTGTGCCATGAACTGCAAAGCCTTGGCCGATGCCACGATGGTGGCGTTAGGATAAGCCTTACGGAAAGCGGCGAGACTGCCGGAGTGGTCCGGTTCCATGTGTTGCACAATGAGGTAGTCGGGCTCGCGACCTTCCAGGGCCTTGTCGAGTTGCTGCAACCACTGTTCGGTCTTGCGAGGATCGACAGAGTCCATCACAGCCACCTGCTGGTCGAGGATGACGTAGCTGTTGTAGCACATGCCTTCGGGCGTAACGTATTGACTTTCAAAGAGGTCCAAATCGGCGTCGTCGCAACCGATGTAACGGATAGATGTAGATAACATAGTCGTAGAATTTAGTATTATGGTTAAGGCTGTGCCTCAACGGTGAGAGATTTTGGGTTTATTGTTCCGGCGGCAAAGATAAGTATTATTTGTGGGATTGTCAAGAGTTTGGCTAAATTATAAGAAAAAAGAAAGACAACCTTAAATCCGCAGAGCTAATTGTCAATTAGCCTTATACCCTTGGCCACCTCGTTAGAATATTCCAAGCTCTGTCTGGAAAAAGGTTGCATGGTCCCACAAGACGATATAGTTGAACTATTGCCAAAATTTTGTCGACCTTCTGCCTTTTCGCTCCCTTTTAAAGGTAGCAAGAAGGCAGAAAAAAAGTAGTAGAAATGAAGACGGTTAACGGCGGCATAGGTGGGTGGTGCGATACGGTTCTGATATAGTAATTTTACTTTTCATTTCTCGAATCGGATGACCACCCAGTTGTTGCGGTTGCGGTGAGCAACATACTGAAGGCCAAGACCTTCGGCACATTGACGGATGGCAGGAACATCCTCCTCGTAGAAACCACTCATGAGCAGGGTGGCGCCCGGACGCATGGTGGAACAATAGGTGGCCATGTCGGTCAACAGGACATTGCGGTTGATGTTGGCAAGGACAAGGTCGTAGCGAGGTTCGGGTTGGAGCAAAGAGGCATCGCCACACTCCACTTGGACGCGACCGGCGACGTCGTTGGCCAACACATTGTCGCGAGCATTGTCGGCCACCCAGTCGTCAATCTCGATGGCACGAACTTGAGCACCGCAAAGGGCACAAGCGATGGCAAGGACACCCGTTCCCGTACCCATATCGAGGACCTGTAGAGGAGTCTCACGAGAGGAAGGATGCGCATCGAAGAAATTGGCAATCTCCTCCAACAGTTGCGAAGTGGTTTCGTGGTGACCGCTTCCGAACGACATACAGGGGTGGATGACAATTTCCTGATTACCGAAAGGAATAGGTGTGAGCGCATTCTCGGCCTCCCACGCTTGGTTCCAATTCTGCGTTTCAACTACCTCAGCCACCCATTTAACCGAGACATCGGGCAACGGGAAGTCGTCCAACGTGCTTTGCAACGCCACGTCATCAAAGAGGTTCTGAGGACAATAAGCTTTGAGGCAATCGGCCTCGGTCGAGAAACTGTCGAAACCCAATGGACCCAACAGAGCGGCAAGCACATCGGCAACGGGCTCGTTCATTGGCACAGGGACAAGTTTGACTTCAATATAATTCATAAATGTAGCGTATTTCTTTATATTTGCTTTATAAAAACAGGCTTTTCATTGATAAATGCCACTTAAATTTGGTTAATTTGACAAAACCGTGCGCAAAGATAAGTTTTTTTTGTTATCTTTGCTCCATAAATATTTAAAAACTTCATGCACGATGGATAATTTCGGTTCTATCAGACATTTTTAAACTATTTCGTGCAAATGGAGTACAAGTAAAAAACATAAAAACCTAACAGCTATGAAAAAGATGATCCTCTTAGGTTTGGCATTCTTAGCAAGCCTCACCTTCGTCACCAGTGTCCTGGCACAAGATGACATATACTTTAGCCGCAAGAAGTCGCAGGTTGCAACCACCTCGACCAAGTCAACATATACACCAGCGCAGAATGCGCCAGCCGACAATGAGACCTGGAGTACGTCCGCCAACGATGATTGGGATCTGGACGACTACAACCGTCGCGGCAAAGAGTTCAGCACCAATAACAACAGCAACACCACTGCACAGGACAACACCACGTTGGAGATTCCGGCATCGGCTTTTGACAAGTCGCAGATAAAGTATGTGCACGACACCCTCTATATCGTCGAGGCCTACAACTTCAGCAACCGAATCTACCGTTTCCACAACCCGTGGTTCCACTACTATTCATACTCACCTTGGTATGATGTAGCCTACTATGATCCTTTCTATTGGGATTACTGCACCTTCGACCCCTGGTGGTACATGACCCCAAGTTTCGGTTTCCACTACGGCAGTTGGTGGGGCGGTTGGGACTTCGGTTACTACACCGGTTGGTACGGTGGATGGTATGCCCCTTATTATCACCCGCGTCCACACTACTATGGCAACTATTGGGCTCACCCCTATCACTACCGTCACTATCATCACTATGCCCACGGTGGATACCATGGTCCTGGACATCATTACCCACGACATGAGCGCCCCATCAACCGTGGCAGTCGCAACAACATGGGTGGCTACTACAACAACCGTGGCGGCGTAAGCGGCAATCGCACTCGCAACAACGCCTTGGCAAGCGCCAACCGCAATCGAGCCTACAGCACATCGGGCACCCGTAATGCCGGTGGCACGACCCTCGCGACACGCAACACGGTCAACAGTCGCAACGGTGCTAACCGCAATGCCAGCACCAACCTCACCACTCGTGGCAATAACATGAGCACACGCACCACGGCAGCGGCAGGCAACACCGTACAGCGCACCACCACCAACCGCAATAACAACAGCGTGTCGGGCAACGGCGGCACGAACCGCAACAGCTACAGCAGCACTTCGACCAACCGTTCGGGTTCTTCGACAGCCAACAGCAGCAACCGCAACGCCGCTTCGGCCAACCGTAACAGCGCGGTCAACACGACCCGTCAGAACATCAGCCGCAGTGCCGAGAACTCTACACGCAGCAGTAGCAGCAGTTCTCGCAACAGAAGTTCCTATTCCTCTTCTTCGCGCAGTTCCAACAGTTACAGCAGCGGCAGCAGCAGCTCTTCCAACCGTTCCAGCAGCAGCTACAGCGGTGGTAGCAGCAGCTCCCGCAGCAGTTACAGCGGAGGTAGCAGCAGTTACAGCGGAGGTAGCAGCAGTTCACGAAGCAGCTATAGCGGTGGCGGAAGCAGCCGTGGAGGTAGCTCCAGCGGTGGCAGCCGTGGAGGCAGCTCAAGCGGTGGCAGTCGTGGCAGACGATAAGGAATCTCGACAGAGCCAAGCTTTCAATTAAAAATTAAAAGTTGAAAATTGAAAGTTGAAAATTGAAAATCCCCATTCGATGAAATTGAACTTGTACTTTGTACTTCGTCCCTTTGTACTTTGTACTAAACGCTAACAATATGAAAAGATATATCCTTCCCGCCCTCATGGGCGCAATGACAATGCCTCTATTCGGCCAAGCGGTGGTTGATGCCGTCCGTTTTGGTAGCAGTAATATCACAGGTACAGCCCGCTATCGTTCGATGGCGGGTGCCTTCGGAGCCTTGGGTGGAGACCCTTCGGCCATGACTGACAACCCTGCCGGCATCGGTATCTACCGTGGCAATAGCGAGATTTCGTTCACCCCGAACCTCTCGTTCAGTCACAGCAAGGTGAATGGTTCGGCCAAAACGGACAATAAGAAAGCGGATGTCTCGGTTGCCAATGCCGCATGGATTCTCTCCATCAAGACAAATGGTGACCATCTGGTGAACTTCAACATCGGCCTCGGCTTCAACCACAAGGAGGGTCTGCGCCGCAAGTATCAGATGATATCGGACTTCCCACGTTGCACTTTTGGCGATTATTTGGCTAACCGTGCCAACAATGTTCTCTGGAGCTTGGATAAAAAACCAGAATATCTGCTATCCGATGACGCATGGGGCAACCCATCGATTCCTTTGACAGCTCTCTATGCCATGGACACTTACGCCATTGACACAGAAATAGATCCAACAACCAAGGAACCGACTGATTATGTCATCAACTACGACCGCACAATAGATCGTTCTACCAATCAGCAACTCTTCGTCACCGAAAGTAACCGTACAGACGAATATAACCTCAACGTTTCGGGCAACTGGGAGGACTTCCTCTATGCTGGATTGACGGTATCTATCGCCGACCTCAACTCGACTATTCAGTCGGATATGTTCGAATACTACAACCGAGAGGACTACACGCAGTATCGAAACGACCTTGAAACGAAAGGTAACGGTATTGGTCTCAAGGCAGGTGTATTGGTTAAACCAACAGACACTTGGCGCGTCGGCTTTGCTGCCCACACGCCAACCTGGTACAAGATGGAGGATCTCTACAACGGAACAATGGAAACCAATGCTCGGAATGAAGATGGTTCCAAGACCGACCCCAGCGGCGGAAAAACTTACTCTTACAAGTACCGCTACAACTCTCCCTGGCAGATGCAAGTCAGCTCAGCATGGGTCATTGCTGGTCGTGCCTTGGTCAGTGCAGAAGCCGATTTCCAATACTTCAACAGCCAGAAATTCAAGGTTGACGATGACAGTTGGGACGACGGTGCATTCGACATCTACAAAGACCTCTTCAAGGACTATTGCAATGTGCAGCAGACCTACAAGGTGGGTGGCGAATATCGTCTAAACGAGAATTGGAGTGTCCGTTTGGGCTATGCCTACAAGTCTTCGCCTTACAAGGAGGAACTTTATAACCATCCTGATGCGTCAAGAAGTTGGGCCAATGGCAATTACGGCGATGACAACACCTACCTCTTTGACAGCACCACGAAACCAAACCACAATTTGTTGGGCAAGCAGGAATACTATACTGCCGGTCTGGGTTGGAGCAATGACTGGTGCCACATCGACTTCTCGTTCATGAACAGATTGATGGATGAAAAAGTGGCCGCCTTCCCAACAAACGATGCTGTAAAAGGCATTGATAGTAAAGGGTACATATATACCACTTACGAGGAAGACCCTGGCTATGCTGTCCGTGGTACTTATTATGACCTGAAGACCCGTGTCCTGACTTGGGACATCACCTTCGGCATGAGATTCTAAGCTTCGTTCAATCAATTCAGTTTTGCGTATCGTATCTTTCTTGGATGAGCAATAGCAATTATTTAGATACACTAAACCCATCACAGAGGGCCGCCGTAGAGTACTGCGACGGCCCGCAGTTAGTTATTGCAGGTGCCGGTTCAGGCAAGACGCGCGTCCTGACCTGTAAGATTGCCTACTTGTTGCAGAACGGCTACACGCCCGACTCCATCATCGCCCTGACTTTCACCAAGAAAGCTGCCACCGAGATGCAACAACGCATCGACCAACTGGTGGGTGGAAAGTCGGCGCACCGCATCTGGATGGGCACCTTCCATTCGCTCTTCTGTCGCATCCTGCGCCGTGAGGCTCAGCGCATTGGCTTCCGCTCTGACTTCACCATCTACGACCAGACGGACTCTCGTTCTTTGGTGAAGGCTATCATCAAGGAGATGGGATTGGACGACAAACAATATAAACCCAACTCGGTACATTGCCAGATAAGCAATGCCAAGAACCACCTCATCACGCCCAGCATGTATGTCAAGAACCGCGAATTGGTGACCTACGATGCTATTGCCAAGCGCCCCAAGGTGGGCGAGATCTACCAACGCTACTGGAACCGCTGCTATCAGGCGGGAGCGATGGACTTTGACGACTTGTTGCTCTATACCAATATCTTGTTCCGCGACCATCCCGACGTATTGGAGTTCTATCAGGATTATTTCCGCTACGTGCTGGTGGACGAGTACCAAGACACCAACCGGGCACAACACCTTATCGTCGAACAATTGGCCAAGAAGCACGAACACCTCACCGTGGTGGGTGACGATGCCCAATCCATCTACTCCTTCCGTGGCGCTAACATCCGCAATATCTTGGACTTGCGTGAACAGATTCCAGGAACGAAGTTGTTCAAGTTGGAGCAGAACTATCGCAGCACGCAGAACATCGTCGATGCCGCCAACAGCCTGATTGCCAAGAACAAGGAGCAGATACAGAAAACCATCTACAGCGAGAAGGAACGTGGTTCGCTGCTCCGATTGATAAGCAGTTACTCCGACTTGGAAGAGTCTTATCTGGTGTCACAACGCGTGGCAGCCTTGCATGACGAGGAGAACTACAACTATCGCGATTGCGCCATCCTCTATCGCACCAACGCACAGAGCCGATCGTTGGAAGAGGCGCTCCGCAAACGGGGTATCGACTACCGCATCTTCGGTGGTCTCTCTTTCTATCAGCGCAAGGAGATCAAGGATGTCATTGCCATGCTCCGTCTGGTGGTCAACCCCTATGACGAAGAGGCCTTCAAGCGCGTCCTCAAAGAGAGCAACTTCGGCATTGGAGACACAACCATTGCGAAAATCGGACAAGCCGTAGCCGAGGCCGCTGTACAAGATCAACGGCTCTCGTTCTATGAAGTGACGGGCAACCCCGATGCCTTTATTGCCGTCAACAGTGGCACGAAAGGCAAGTTGTTCCGTTTCCGCCAAACGGTGGACGACTGCATCGCTTTTACTGTTTCCAACAATGTCTATGAAACCGTGCGCGAAGTAATCCGCCGCTTCCAATACAACGAGATTTTGGCCAAAGAGAGCGACACTATCGAGGGAAAAGCAAAGGTGGAGAACTTGCAGGAGTTGGTCGATTCCATCCAACAAGCCGTCATTGACCATCAGGAGGCCGGCGAAGGAGAATTGAACGTAACAGAATATCTGTCAACGATTTCGTTGGACGAACCTGACCCCGCCAAGGACGACCCGAACCGCGACTACGTAGCCTTGATGACCATTCACCAGGCCAAGGGTCTGGAGTTCAAGAACGTCTTCGTGGCGGGTGTGGAAGAAAATCTGCTCCCGTCGGACATGTCGTTCGACGAACCGAGCGGCATTGAGGAGGAACGTCGTCTCTTCTATGTCGCCATCACTCGCGCCGAGCAGAATTGTTTTCTGTCGTATGCCACCAGCCGTTTCCGTAACGGCAAGAGCGAGGCTTGTCGGCCTTCCCGTTTTTTGAAAGACATTGACCCTCGCTTCATTCAAAAGGTGAACGGTACGGCACCGGTGACCGACTACAGTCGAAACGGCGGAGGGTCCTTCTTCGGTGCCACCTCTTCGACCCCAGTTTTCGAGACAAGACGAACCTTCTCGCCCACACCGAGACCTGCCACAACCAGTTATCCGACCGAGGAGGCAGCACGTCCGCGCACACCGATGGACCTGCACAACCCTCGGAAGGTGGCCATGCGCCAGACGGCATTGGACACACCCGCATCGCTGACCTATGGCGGCAAGGAGATTGTCCAAGGCACGCGCATTGTGCATGACCGTTTTGGACAGGGTACGGTCAAGGAGTTGTCTGGACGAGACGGAGATGCCCGCATTGTCGTCACTTTCGACACAATGGGCGATAAGACCCTCCTGCTCAAGTTTGTCAAACTGACGGTCATTGACTGATTTTTTCGTTCTTTTCCTTGTTTTATTGAAAAAGATTGACTATCTTTGCACCGCTTTTTGCAAAGGCCTCGTAGCTTAGCTGAATAGAGCGTCAGATTCCGGTTCTGAAGGTCGTGGGTTTGAATCCCACCGAGGTCACTACTTTTTTCCCCTTTGTTTATGAATGTAAGAATTGAAGAGTCATGGCGGCAGGTATTGCAGCCACAGTTTGACAGTACCTACTTTGAACTGCTCACCGACTATGTGCGACGCGCCTACCAGACGAGTGTGGTCTTCCCTCCAGCCGGCAAGATCTTCGAGGCATTCAACCGCACCCCTTTCGACAAGGTGAAAGTGGTCATCCTGGGACAAGACCCCTACCACGAACTGGGTCAGGCTCATGGACTTAGTTTCTCCGTGCTTCCTGGCGTGGCCGTTCCTCCTTCATTGGTCAATATATATAAGGAGTTGTCGAACGAATACAACCTCGACTACAGTCAGCGCAACGGCGACCTGACGCACTGGGCAGATCAAGGAGTCTTGTTGCTCAATGCTACGCTCACGGTACAAGCCGGCATGGCGGGTAGCCATCAGGGCAAGGGTTGGGAGACTTTCACGGATGCCGCCATTGCCGCCCTGTCGCAACGTCGCGAGCATCTTGTATTCCTTCTCTGGGGTAGTTATGCTCGACAGAAAGGGCGTATCATCGACCACCGCAAACACCTGGTGCTCGAAGCACCTCACCCCTCTCCGCTCTCGGTCTATCGCGGATTCTTCGGTTGCGGTCATTTCGTCAAGACCAACCAATATCTGGAACAACACGGCATCGAGCCAATACGATGGTAAGGACTCTCCCCTGCCCTCCCTATGAGGGAGGGGGCAAAAATAATACCATCAGTGGGCAATCCAAATACATAGAGTTTATCTCAATCTGTATCTTGGTTTTCTCACTTGTTGAGTCCTCACAACAGCACGAAGTGTAAATTACCCTCAGTTGTATTTTTTAATACTCCCTCTCTCGTAGGGTCCTCGCAGCAATAAGAAGGGTTGATAACCCTTCGCGAGAAGACGAGACTTTAGTCGAGGGGCAAAGTCGGGGAGAGTCCTGTTTTAACTATGTCTTTATCTTTTCCCTCCATCCTCAGCATCACGGGTTCCGATGGAACTGGCGGCACTGGCATTCAAGCCGATGTGCAGACCATCACTGCCTTGGGCGGCAAAGCCCTCTCGGCCGTGACGTGCCTCTCTGTGCGGGAAGGGAAAGAGGAACCGACGCTCTACGACCTACCCGATGCGCTGGTTATCAAGCAGGTACAATCGCTGTTGCGGGAATATCGCCCCAAAGCAATCAAAGTGGGGTTGGTGCGACAACCACACCTCATCCAGCAACTTCGTCAGGAACTGGTGGGCAACAGCAACATCGTCTGCGACCTCGGCATGACGTCCGTCCAAGGCGACGACCTGGTTTCAACTGAGGCATTACAATCTTTCAAGGCACACTTGCTTCCCATCGTCCGCATCCTCATCATCCGTTGTCGAGATGCCGAACGGTTGCTGGGCATGAAGATACTGTCCGACGACGACATGCTCGCGGCAGCTAAGTACCTAACCGACATGGGTCCACAGTGGGTCTTCCTGCGCGGATGTCTGACAGGTAGCGAACGCATCACCGCCTTGCTTTACAGCGAGGAATATCAACAGTTCTTCTCCTCCATCAACGTCGAGGGATGGCAACAACACGGCGTGGGCAGTGTCCTTTCGTCGGCTCTCGCCACCTATCTGGCCATGGGAGAAGAGGTTCCTGCCGCCATCGAGAAGGCGCACCTCTACCTCCACACCAAGATGATATACGTATCGAAGGAAAAGGTGGACAATCAACGTCCTGCCTATCTCTATAACCGCTACATGAACCTCTTGGCACAACACTACACCGAGGCGCATGACGTTGCTTTCTATGCCGACAAACTTCTTATTTCAACCCGTTACCTCCACCAGGTCACCAAACAGGTTTCGGGATTGGCGCCCAAGGCCATACTCCATAACTTCTTGGCCGAGAAGGGCAAGACGCTACTCGCCACACGCGAATGGTCGGTGCAGGAGGTGGCTCAACGGTTAGGGTTCTCCAACCAGAAACAGTTCACCGAACTCTTCCATTTGGCCACGGGCATGACGCCCTCCCAATACAGGAACAAAGAGTTGGCACAACCCTGAGCCCCGAGATTGGCCCTTACATTTCCGAATTTAAGAACAAAGTTTACCCCTATAGGAACAGATGTTTTTCTGTTCCTTTTTTTATATATACCTTTGCGGCAAACTAATAAAACAATGTGTGTTATGGAAGATAGAACATTGCTCAACCGCCAGTTGGCTCAGATGCTCAAAGGCGGTGTCATCATGGATGTAACGACTCCCGAACAAGCCCGTATTGCCGAGGCCGCAGGTGCCTGTGCCGTCATGGCATTGGAACGCATTCCTGCCGATATCCGCGCCGCAGGAGGTGTGTCACGTATGAGCGACCCCAAGATGATTCGCGGCATCCAGGAGGCCGTCACCATTCCCGTCATGGCAAAATGCCGTATCGGTCACTTCGTCGAGGCTCAGATTCTGGAAGCCATCGAGATTGACTACATCGACGAGAGCGAAGTTCTCTCGCCTGCCGACGACGTTTATCACATCGACAAACGTCAGTTCAAAGTCCCCTTTGTGTGTGGTGCCAAGGACCTGGGCGAAGCGCTCCGCCGCATCAACGAGGGTGCCACGATGATCCGTACCAAGGGCGAACCCGGCACGGGTGACGTCATTCAGGCCGTGCGTCACATGCGCAAGATGCAGAGCGAGATTCATCGCCTCACCTCGATGCGCGAAGACGAACTCTATGAGGCAGCCAAGCAGTTGCAAGTGCCTTTCGACCTGGTTCAATACGTGCACGACAACGGCAAACTGCCTGTAGTCAACTTCGCCGCCGGTGGTGTAGCTACTCCTGCTGATGCTGCCCTCATGATGCAACTCGGTGCCGAAGGTGTCTTTGTAGGCAGCGGTATCTTCAAGAGTGGCGACCCCGTCAAACGTGCCCAAGCCATTGTCAAGGCGGTCACTAACTACCAGAATCCCAAGATCATTGCCGAACTGAGTGAAGACCTCGGCGAAGCCATGGTCGGCATCAACGAACAGGAGATTGCTCTGCTGATGGCAGAAAGAGGGAAGTAGGGACTTGAAGAGAGTAGAGAGTATAGGGTAAAGAGTAAAGTAGAATGAAAAGGAGGACGAAGAATAAAACAATAAGTAGTTGATCAAAACTTATTAATCAACTACTTCATTGCGCTGAGAGAAGTTTCTTGGCAGCTTCAGCAAACGTCTTTGTCACTTCCTTTTCACTTCTCTGTCACTTCTTTGTCCCTTCCTTTTCACTTCTTTGTCACTTCCCTGTCACTTCCCTTAATATCCCTTATAAATTCAGACTATGACTATCGCCATACTTGCACTCCAAGGTGCCTTTGCCGAACATGCACAGATGTTGGAGGCACTTCACGTTGATTCGGTACTGATTCGCAACTTGGAGGATTGGGACAATTATATCCAACAGAACCCTCAGCATCAGGGCCTTATCATCCCTGGTGGTGAGAGTACCGCCATGACGCGCATCATCCGCGACGAGGGGTTGTACGAGCCTATCCGTCAAGCTATTCTAAAGGGCATGCCCGTCCTGGGCACCTGTGCCGGTCTCATCATGCTCGACCCTCAGCACCTCAACACGATGGATATCACCGTGCGCCGCAACGCTTACGGTCGGCAGTTGGGCAGTTTCAACCACGTCGCCGACATCAAGAGCATCGGTAAGGACTTTCCCTTGACCTTCATCCGCGCCCCTTACATCGAGGCTGTCGGACCTGGCGTCGAAGTACTCGCCGAGGTGGATGGCCATATCGTCGCCGCCCATCAGGGCAACCAACTGGTCTGTGCCTTCCACCCCGAACTCACCTCCGACACCCGCGTGCACGAGTTCTTCCTCTCGTTGGTAAAGTAACTGAACTCAACGACTTTGCGCGATTGGTTGGATGGTCAGATGACGCTCGTAGCGTGATGGCTTGACTTGGTAACCAGGCAGAACATAGCAAGCCGTACAACCCACACCGGTGGTATTATAGTCCAAGTTCAAGGTGATGCCATCCTGCTTACGAAGTTGGTAGGTATATACCGCCTTGGTGAGGTGGTCGGTGCTGTAATGGTAGGCATTGAAGTTGAACAA
>CACYQQ010000067.1 GCA_902776605.1 uncultured Bacteroidales bacterium
CAACCTGACGGTCTATGCCGACATCACGGAGTACCACGGACAGGTCGAGGCGCCGCAGATTACCTACAGCGGAGCGCCCAATCACGAAGTGACCTTATCGACGGCGACCGAAGGTGCCAATATTCTCTATACGCTTGTCAATCACGGCACTATACAGGATTATCCGGTGACCTACACGGGTCCATTCACGTTGACCCATAAGGTACGGTTGCGCGCCCAGGCCTTCAAGGAAGGGATGATGGAGAGCGAGGTGACGGAACAGGTCATCGACGTACCATTAGTGATGCCCTTCGAGGGTCGTCCTTTCGTGCTCGACCCCGAGCCTTTGACCCGTGGCGTGATTGCCACCAAGACGGACAACGGTTATCTGGTGAACTGGCGCCGACTGATAGACGACTCAAGGGGAACGACCTTCCGCGTCTATCGCAACGGCACCTTGATATCGGACAATAACTTCACGAACACCAACCTGTTGGACCTGACAGGAACCGCCACAACGCTGTACGAAGTGGAGACTTGGAGTCAGGGTGTGTTGGCAAGTAAAGACACGGCGTTGATGCTTGACAAGAGTTACTGGGACATTCCGTTGGACCGACCGGCCGGAGGAACTACGCCCAGCGGCAACTACGTCTATGTGCCGGGCGACTGCATGGTGGCGGACGTGGATGGCGACCACGAGTACGAAATCGTCATGAAATGGGACCCCAGCACACCACATTGGAGCAACTCGAAGATGGTGTTGGTCAACGACACCGTGGACACCGCCGGACAAAAAGACAACTCGCTGAGTGGCTATACGGGGCCTGTCATCATCGATTGCTACGAACTGCAACCCACTGTGGGTGAGCAACATCGGAAGTGGCGTATCCAGTTGGGCAAGAACATCCGCGCCGGAGCCCACTACACCCAGTTGATGGTCTATGACCTGGACGGAGACGGCAAGGCCGAAGTGGCTTGCAAAACGGCTCCAGGCACTATCGACGGCGTGGGCAACTATGTCCTCCTGGAGGGCGACGACCCGAATGCCGACTATCGCAGCGAAGTGGGCAGCAAGAAAGGTGTCGTCATCGATGGACCGGAATATCTGACCATCTTCAACGGAGAAACGGGTGCTCAAATAGCTACAACGCACTTTTTACCTCCGCGCGATGTCGTTTCCTACTGGGGCGACTCGTACGGTAACCGAAGCGAACGCTACCTGGGATGCGTCGCCTACTTGGGCAACAAGAAGACCTTAACCGACGGTACGGAACGACCCGTCTGCTCGTTGGTCATGGGACGCGGCTATTACACCTCGGCCTTCCTTTGGGCAGTCGATTTCGACGGCACGGAACTACAGACACGTTGGTTGCACAGTTCGACGGCAGCAGGGTATGGAGCCTTTGGTGAAGGTGCTCACAGTCAATCGGTTGCCGACGTAGATGGAGATGGCTATGACGAGATTATCTTCGGCTCCTGCACCATCGACCACGATGGTAACCTCCTCTATCGCACTGGCTTAGGTCATGGCGATGCCTTGCACGTGGGCGACTTCCTGCCCGACCGCGCCGGATTGGAAGTGATGATGGTGCACGAAGAGAGTTCTGCCGCCTACGGCACCGAGATGCGCGATGCCCTGACCGGCGAACACCTGAGTGGCGTCTATGCCGGCAGCGACATCGGCCGAGGTTTGATTGCCGACATTGATGCAACGTCCCGTGGTGCTGAATATTGGAGCACGCAGTCGAACAATGTCTATAGCGCCGAGGGAGTGAGCCTTTCGACCAAACGTCCGACCGTGAATTTCCGCACCTATTGGGACGGCGATCTTCAAGAGGAGTTGACCGAGAAAGGTATCAATTTAGACGAGTACGCGGTGGATAGCAATTTTGTCCTTGCTATCATCAATGACGGACTTGATGAGCTTGGTTTCCGTCAGGTAATAAAGCCGGAATGGAGAGCAGGTCTTGTATCATCTGCCATTTACCCCACCAGTATCGCATGGCAACCGTCTGGCAGACATCGGCTTACAACCAGCCGCCCCACCTCTCCTACTTCCTGCCCGACTATGTCAAGGCATTACAGGAAGAGGCTGCTGCCATCCAAGAGATTTCGTTGGAAAGCATCGACCGCAGCGCTAAGCTGATTTGCAAAGAGGGCCGACTGTATATCCAAAAGGACAACTGCCTCTATGACTTGACAGGAAGCAAGCAGAGCCACTAGATAATCTAGAATTATCTAGAAAACCTAGAATCTCTAGAATTGCTAGAATCTCTAGATTATTTAGATATAAACCGAAGCGCCAGGCGAAAGGGATTCGCCTGGCGCTTCAGTTTATATCGTTTTCAATCTTTTATCAATATCTCTTTTCAATCTTCGCTCCCACGAAATAATGAGAGAGGATTTGCTCGTAGTCGAACCCGTGTTGGCTCATGTTGGCAGCACCAATCTGGCAGAGGCCAACGCCGTGACCCCAACCCTTGCCTATCAAGGTGAACGTCAGCGAGTCAGCCGACGAAGTCTTGACCACATCAAACGCAGAACTGTAGAGGTGCGAGTCGGAAAGCGCCTTGCGAATCAGCAGTTCCTTGCCCAAGGTGATGGTGCGATTGCGGGCGACAATCTGGAGTTCGTAGATACGGCCCGACGGTCCACGCTTCACCGGAACGAGGTCGGTCACCAAGTCAAGTGGTTCAAAGTCAGGATATTCGGCCGACATCCGGCGGTTGATGAGGTCGGTCAAGGCCTGTTGACCATACGACACCGTCCAATCGTGGAAGTCCAGCGTGCGTTGGTCATAGTCGTTGAGCACCAGACGGAGCACCTTTTCCTCCTTCGTGTCGCACCACGGGTCATCGACCGGTTGCAGATAGTGGAAGTCCTCGTCCTGCCAACAGGTACTGAACAGTTCCGACTTACCGCCACAACACTTCGAGAAACGGGCATCACAAATCTCGCCTTTTTCATCTACCAGCACCATGCCTCGCGTCTCGTCGATAGCCTGAGCGACCAACGGTGACACCTGTCGCGTAATGCCTTGATAACGTTGACAATGGTCGTCGGCGCACACATCATAAAGCGTGTGGTCGGAATGATCCCAAATGCGCAGGTAAGTATTTACCCTCTCCTCTTTACTCTTTCCACATTCTACTTTACCCTTTACTCTCTCCTCTTTACTCTCTCCTGCGCCAACGGCGCCTCCAATCTGCCTCAGCACCCAACTGCGGCTGATGATGGCATGCGTCTTGAGCAACTGGAGGTTGTTGGTAGCCGACATCTCCGACGAGATGACCGACTTCAGGTATTCCTCGACCGGGACAATGTTGATGGCGTGGAGCGTACCCTCGCGTGCAATGACTTGGAGCGAACCTTGGAACGTCTGGTCCTCCTGCTGCTGCCAGTGGAACTGCTTGCCGATCGTGACACCCTCCAACGTGAAAGGCGAAGTGGTGGTGCGATATTCCGCAATCTCCTGTTTCTCAGCCCGATTCGTACCGTAGTCAAGCACTTCGAGCATACAATCCTCGCCCACATAATTGAGCGCATGGAGTCGTTCGTCGGCCGAAAAACGAATCTGCTGACCCTCCATGATGCCGACATGCAACATCGGTTCCTGGTTGCGGCACTGACCCAACAGCCGTTCCAGCCAAGCACCATCCACCTTGTCGAAATCCTCCTTTCGCACCATTGGCACCAAACCACAGAACTCCAACGAGGCAGGACTGATGAGCACCTTCTCTGCCCCCTCCAGGAAGTATTCAGCTGGCCGATGGCACTTACGGTCGATGACCAACCAACGGCACTCCTGTCCCTCCGTCCAACAGATGACGTTCTTATTATCAGCATCTTGCACATCGGTCGGCATCTGCGACGACACACCCATATCCTGTTGCTGCACCCAGGTCCAATGGGTCAGCGGAACCAGGTCTTTGGGCACGGCCTGAAAGTGCAGATGGTCGGGTGCCGATGCACCGCTGCACGCACCGTTGAAGAACACCAGATAGTCGGGCAAGAGGTCGGCCAAATAGGCCATGTCCCAGATGCGGTTGGCAAAAGCATCCTGACGACTTTTGTCCCACAACGCTTGCGGTTCGTGCTGTTCACTGACGATGGTAAAGTGCTTATCGACAATCGGATAAGGGTTGACCATCACACGATACTTACGTCCCGATGGCACAGCCTTCACCTCGATGAAACGTTGTTCCTTGGGCAAGGCCGACGGACAAAGGAAACAGGGTCGATCCACCTTGCCGCCCTCCACCTTCGCCACCGCCGAACGGATGCGTGCCGGGTTGAACTGAATGTCGTACGCCCTGCCCTGCACCATCACTTGCTTGTGCTCAACGCTCTGTAAATCAATATATCGCTGTCGCGCCTCTGGCCACTCGGCCAGTTGGTCCGAGAAAAATTGTGAAATATCCATAGACTCTTCAGACCCCCTCCTTCTCCCCCGAGGGGGAGGGATTATTCCGCCCTAAGGAATGATTTAACCCATTGGGCAAAAATTAGTATTATTCAACTTTAATGCGCGGATAATCCCCTCCCCTCGGGGAGGTAGGGAGGGGGTCGTCGGTTTATTCTTTCCTTACCCTCGCTTGCAACTCGATGCTTCGGATGCGGTCCTTATATAGATTGTTCTGGTTGATACGTTCGGGCGAAAGAGCCGCATCCGAGTTGCCCGTCCAACGGCGGCAGTTATACAAAGAGGTATAGATGCGGCCGATGCGGTATTCACGCGAGATGCGGAGCATGGCGGCATAGTCCTCTCCGTAGCTGGTGTTGGGCAACGGATGCGCCAACAGGAGGTCGCGGCGGAAGGCACGCGGAGCACCTAACCCGTTAATACGCAGCGCATTGTTCATACCGTTCTCGGGCGTCCACTCCTTGTGGTCAATCAGTCCCGGCGGCAACGGACGGAGCTCAAAATCGGTCAAACTGTAACTGCCCACCACCGCCATGCAATCCTGTTCGGAGAAGGCATCCACCACCTGCTGGAGGGTGCGGGGCGACGAATACATGTCGTCGCTGTCCAGTTGGACGACAAACTTACCACAACGGGCATCGCTCACCGCGCGGTTCCAACATCCGCCAATGTTCAACGTCTTCGACTCTGGGACGATGTGCACGACGCGCGGATCCACCTGCGCCAACTCACTGATAATCTGACCCGTGCCATCCGTGCTGTAGTTATCGACCACCAGCACGTTGAAGGGGAAAGCACACTCCTGGCTCAGCGCCGACTGGATGGCATCGCGGATGGTCTTGACGCGATTGAAGACAGGAATCACCACCGACGCCGCAACGTTGTTCGACGCTGCATTCGCCTCTGCATCAACGCTTTGGGCACTCTTCAATGCCTTCGCATCCACCAGGGCATCCAGGTCACGCAGGTGCTGTGTCACCACCTGTTCGTACTCTATCTGCACCTCGCGGTTGCGTGGATCGACGTAGGCAAACTGTTGCTGCTCAGCACTTTCCGACCTCTTTCGGGGCACGAAGGTGTAGCCCTGTTCGTTCAGGTGGAAAGGCAAGGCGCGGAGCGACAGAATCAGGCGTAACTGATACCAGGCGGCATATTTCAGGTCCGACTTGTAACTCAGGGCATCCTCCTCGTCCACCCAGTCGCCCATCACGAAACCGTCGGCCTCCAATACGGCGCTGGCTTGAAGCAGCACCAACGGACCGAAGTCGAAGTCGTCGCGCAGGCTGCCGAACTGATAGTCAATCAGTTCTACCTTCTGCAGGGCGCCCATCTCCTCCTCCACGGCACGCCGATAGTTGGCATACAACATCGGCGCTCCACTATCGCGCAACACATTCTGCAAGCGCCTCAGTTCGATGTCAACCAACTGATAGTCACCCTCTTGCAGTTGCAGCAACAGGAACTCGGCACCCGAAGCCTCAAGCTCCTGAGCCATCTGATGCAATTGCTCGTTCGAGGCGAGCGTTCCTTGTAAGTTATAGAAAAAAGTGCTTTCCATGCTGCAAAGATACATATTTAATTCCACACCTGCAAAAATATGACCACTATTTTTTCCGAAAATCGACAAACTCTTTTTCCGAAACGGAATCCCTACCCTCACCGAAGGGTGACCGAAACTATTTTCTGCCAAAATGAAACAAATAAACCCTTGAAAATGACCGAAAAGAGCGACAAAGATTCCCTTTTCCCCTCAAAAAAGTATTTTTTACCCCCATAATTGTTGAAGCTTTAATAGAAATGTGTATATTTGCAACACGAATCTAAAGACTTGGGCAACTATGAAATCACTTAAAACCAGTATCTTTCTGTTCCTCATAGTCCTTATGAGCTTCATGGGGCAACCCTTGTCGGCCACCAACCCCGATCCTGAAGCCGCCAACTATGACGACGCCACAGGTTACTACTTGATATCGTCCTATGCCAACCTGCTCTGGCTGGCACAAGAAGTCAATTCCGGAAGATTCGACGAAAGTGGTGTCAATGTGAGGCTGACCTCGAATATCGAAGCCAACGGAACCGACACGTATAACGATTATTATTATTATTTATCATACAACTACGCCAAGCCTGACCCAGAGAATTACAACCTCTGGACTCCCATCGGCACCAACGGACATCCTTTCAAAGGCAACTTCGATGGCAATGGCTACACCATAACAAATCTTTATTACAATCTTGATGCCGTCAAAGACACCTGCGCCTTTATTTGTGAAGCCGAAAATGCGACAATTCATGATTTAACCATCGGTCATAGTATATTTCTTGCCAAATACTATTGCGCAACGATTGTCGGCATCGCTCGTTCGAATGTTCAAATCAACCGAATCGTTGCCGACTACAATGTTATTTCTCTCACGACGAAAGAAGAAGGCTTCACTGGCAGCATCGTGGCCATAACCGAGACAAGCAATTGTTCTATAAGCAATTGCAGAGTGTGTGCGACTGGAACCTTGAACTATGACGATAATCTCGATTGCAGATACGGAGGTTTCGTAGGCTCAAACTCAGGCACCATCAGCAATAGTTATTTAAGTGGTTGGGGCAATTTGGATGCCTCATATTTTGCTTGCCATCAAAATAATGCTGGCGAAAATTCTATCAGTAATTGCTATTATCAATGCGATAATTCTCAATACACGACCGAATCTGGCATGTCCCCAATCTCGTTTAATTCCATCGTTTCCGGACACCTCTGCTACCTACTCAACGGCAGTGTTTCTGGAGGAACAGATTGGCATCAATACATAGGAGGAGAGCCTTACCCAGGCACATCGAACCCTTCAGAAATAGTCTACCTCCTCGACGACTGGGCCTTTTACAATAATACCACAGGTAGTGGTAGTGACCCTTTAGACTTATATAGCCATATCTGCATTTGCGAAGAAACGGGAGCCAACATTACTGGAACCATATCTGCAGAAAAGGTCACTTATCGGCGCTTCACGAACAATATGGAAAACAGATGGCACACGATTTGTGTTCCTTTTAAAATAGAGGCATCACAGAACACCCAATACAAATTCTTCATGATTGACAACATAGAGAAGACACAAGCACTGGAATACATTGTCCATCTGAAACCCGTAGAAGAAATTCCTGCCAACACCCCAGGATTCATATTTAAAGACATCTTAAACCTCGACATTGATATTCTGATGCAAGGCAGTAGCGATGACCCCATCACCATCGGCGGCAATCCTTCCGACCTTGACTTTGGGGATTTCCAGTTCCGTGGTGTGTTTGGCAACACCCAATTCAACGAGGAAGTTGTCAATACCGGGAATTATTACTACGTTGCAAACAATGGCATCTACCATGCCGTCAATCCCTTTGAACTCACGGGATACAAAGCTTATCTTCGCAGAAACGCTGTTGGCACGGGTGCTGCCCCAGTACGTCTCTCGTTCGACATTCTGGACGAAGAAGTGACCGCCATCAGTGACATTGCCTCTTGGGAGGAAGACGTCCACCCCAAGACCGACCTGCTGGGTCGTCCCGTGTCTGCCTCAGCCAAAGGATTGTTGATTTCCAACCATAAGAAACTGCTCGCACGATGAAGAAGTCTTTCCTATATCTGCTCCCCCTATATCTATCTTTTACCTGCCATTTAATGACTGGTTGTCAAGAAGATAGCACCATTGCCTCTAGAACAAAGGGCAATCCTTCCTACATGTCCTTCTCCGTCTCTGTCGAAGAAACCCGTAGTGGATACACCTCCACTTCATTGGACGAGATTGAGGGTTCTTTTTGGCTCCATATCCGCAAGGGCAGCGACATCATCTATGACGGAAACGCCGATTACGTTGATGGCGTCGTTACCTTAGAAAATGAGGACTATCTTACCGAAGGAGAACTAAATTGGCCAGAAAACCGAGATGACTCCGTCAACATCGTTGCCATCTATGCGGATTATGCCTGGGACTACAACCCCATGTCCATCTTGGTGACCGATCAAACAAGCGGAGAAGATATTCCTGTCGTTGTGCCCGACTATCTACCTTGGACGAGCGATGCCACGAACACGGAAGGCAACGCCCAACCCACCACGGATTTGTTGGTGGCACATGTCGTCACCACGCGCAACCTAAACAAAAGCAGCGTTATTGGCCTCAACTTCAAGCACAAGCTTGCCTGCGTGCAGGCTTCTGTCAAGACCATGTCCTCCGACTATGTGTGCCGCATCAACGAAATCAAAGTAACCTCCAAAAAGCACTCTGCCCTGAGGCTAAGTCCGACAAATGCCGCCGAGGATATTTGGATGGGCATGTCCACCTATGAATATTACGCCCCGACCGTACTGGAGGAACAACTCGGAAGTGAAGTGTCCGAAGCTTGGATTCGATTCAACAACGGTCACGCCTACGCCGATCCTGCGGAAACTGAGACTTTTTACCTCTTCAAGCAAGCAAATGAAAACGAATTCCTTGACCCGAGCGCTTCGACCGATGGCGAATACGTCACCCTGACCGACTCGGAAACAGGACTCCCTCTACAGACCTTCATTTGTCCACAGCTTTGGGAATCAAGCACTTTCTACGTCACCTATTCCATTTGGAGCACTGCGACTACCTTAGAAGGCCAGACCTTGCCCTACCAGAAAATTCTGGAGTCCACCGCACAAAAAGCTGTAATCTTGGAAGCAGGCAAGATATACAATTTCCGCTTGGCGATGAACGGCTTGTCTCTGGTTTTCTTGGGCGACAACATAGACAATCCGCACCCAGATTGACGTACTTTCTTTATTCATTTTCTTGACAATTAAGACATTATCTATAAAAAGAAGAGGGCAAAATGTATTTTTTGCCCTCTTCTTTTGACACATACCAAGAAATGTGTATATTTGCACCACAAAATGCTTCAGGTGTTCAACTTGCCCCGTGCCGGTACGAGGATGTTCCTGCAACTCCAACAACAAGTTGGCAATTTTATGGAGGTTACCTTTTCTCGCTGGATATAAGTAAAAAACTCCATTCCACTCTTTTCAACTCTGAGAGAGACTATTTTCTGAGAGAGACCATTTTTCTTGCATTCGCTGGAGCAAACTACATTACTCTTTACACTTTAAAACGAAATTGGAGCGGTTTCAACAGAAATCGCTCCAATTCGTTTTATATCACCCCGTGATTAGCGGACAATGACTTTCTTGTTGTTCTGGATGTAGAGCTGACCAGGAACAAGCTTGGTGACCTGACGACCCTGGAGGTCGAAGACAGCATCACTCTTGACAACCTCAACAGCGATATCTTCGATACCAGCCTCTGGGTTGACCTCCATGTTGCCAGAGAGGATGATGATGTCATAAACCTGAGGCTTATTTCCACCAAAGTGGCAAACACGTACGAAGACTTCTTCTGTTCCAGAATAGCTAAGACGGCTCTTCTTGAAATTACGGCCTTTATAAGACATCGCCAATGTATCTACGCGAGTCCAATTCTCACCATCAGTAGAAACCTCTGCTGCCACATTGGCAGGAATGCACTGACCGCTGGTGTTACCATTTCCAATATAAGTAATGATGTCGAATGGTGCGGCGAACTTCTTGGTTGAAACAATTGCTCCTGTGTAGGCTTCGCCACTACCCTTACTGCCGAAGGTAATTGCACCCTTGGTTGGAGCACCAATCAAATCCTCAGGCATATCTGCAAAACGAGAACCACTACCGAGGCCATTCTCGGGAGCCAAATTGGTCTCGCCGGTAAGAGCTTGACCACGGCTATAGAGATACCAATCGGTATCGCTGGTAGAGCGGACCGTCTTGACCTGCTCAGGATCTGGCTTGTAGATAACAAGGATAGAATCCTTCTCTGGGTCAACCAAAGACTTGACTATTGTATCGGCATCCATAACGGTCTCCTCGTGGTCAACCATGTTGCCGGTCCAACCTTTCTTGCCGAAGTAGTAAGCGGCCGAAACTTTCCAATCTGATGTTGGAGTAGGCTGAGCCTCGCCTGCATAGTTGTAAATCACAGCATTAGTGAACCAGTCGGTCTCACCTGCATTGAAGTGAGCCAAAGTATCCTGCTGGGTTGGAGATACATAGACTCGAGCCGATACCAACTCGGACTGCAACTTGCCCGATGCTACAGCGAAAGCGTAAATCAGGGTATTCTCAGGAACGGTGATGTCACCCTCGACAGCAGCACTGCGTGCAGGAACATCAATACCGTTGTAGTTGTAGTAGAGGGCACCCTCACCCGTAATGGTAACGACATTGCCGTTCACAGCAATCTGAGGAGCAGCGGTCTGAGACATTACCTTGATAGTATCAACGGCAATCTCCGATGGCTCATAACCCTGAGCGGTAGCGAAGGCCTTGACAACGGTACCATCCACAGTTACGTCGAATGCGGCGCTATAGACAGGACTTGCCTCGGTTGGGTCGGTGTCGTCCACGGTGTAGTAGATCTTGCTGCCGGAAGTGCTGCAAGTGATGGTGACGGTGGTGACACCATCCTTGTTCTCCTTGGTGAAGAATGGCTTCGAAGCAGGAAGCACCTTAGCCTTGGTTGCAGCTACCATCTTGACAGCGTTCTCTGCCAACTTGGTAGCATTGTCGGTTACGTTCCAGTCACCACCGATACAGAGGTTGTCCGATGACAATGGAATAAGAATATACTGGTTGCGGGTAGAGTGTACGTGAATAGCGTTGGCAAAACCCTCACCATTAGCAACCGTAGCAAGCACCTCGTCGTCAGCAAACAGACCACCTGCATTGGCCGAGAAAGCCTGAACCAAGTTACCACCGGCAACCTCATTGCTGATAAAGAGTTCTACATTGCCCTCTTCGTCCATCTCAAGACCCTCGAAGAGCTTGCTGTCCATGTAATCTTCGCCCACCTTGATGGCAGTAGCCTTAGGCGTTGGGTTCACACCTGCGCCGACGCTCCAAACCTTATTCTTGTACATGAACGACTTGAAGTTGACCATAGGCACCTTGTTGATGATGTCCACCATACCCTTGGCATAGGTATTGCCGCTGGAAACAGCCTCGCTCAATACAACGGCATCGAAGGTAATCATCGAGTCGTTGAACTGCTCAGTAGTCAATGCCTTGATATCCTCAGAGTTGACATCAATAGGTGTCATGGTGAAGTTGTCCAACAAAGTGGTGTAGATAGGATCATTGTCCAATCCGCCGTTAGCCAAGAAGCCCATTGGATTACCGTCACCGTCCTTTGCACCATTGTAGGTAGCGTCATAAACGTATGCTACATTGTAAACAACAGGTACTTCTTCGCCCTCTTTCACGTTGATGAAATACAAGTGGCAACCATTGGTGTTGTAAATGAGCACATCTACCGTGCCATCTTCGTTCAAACCCTCGGTGAGGTCTTCTGGCACGAGCCATGTTTGCTCCTCATAAACGGTTGGCACTGCAACAGCATTGCCATCGGCATCCATAAGTTTCTTACCAGAAGTGTTGTGACCGGAACCAGCATAGAGTTCAACGCCACGGCCTTCGGCTGGTTTGTGAGATTCGACACCGATAGTAATTTCGGTACCCAATGCGACATTAGGAATGTAGAAATAGTTCTTCTTCGAGCCACCCAACCAGAGATAAGATGGGCCGTGATAACTACCAAGAGATGTACTTGGATAATTGACAGCAATAGCTAAGTTACGTTGAGCGTTCGTGTGAACCCACTTCAAGCCTTCCAACTCGGCAATAGTCTCGCCATTCGCTACCAAAGTAGCACCCTCAGCCGTTCCCTGCTGGGTAACCTCCCAGAAGCAATTTGCCTTGGACTCAGCAGTAGGTGCAGTACCATCTTTTTTCTCCACGTCCGACCAACCAGAGGCAGGATTAATGTTATTACAATTTTCAAAAGCACCTGCCATGAGGTTGCTGTAAGTAGCAGAGCTCCAGTTAGTGAAGTCCCATTGACGCGCCTGCAAACTGCTGCAAAGCAACAATGCAGAAGCAGTAAAGAGTAAAGTTTTTTTCATGTTATAAATAAATTAGTTTTTATGATAGGTATGTTTCTATTCAGGTTTCGCAAATGCTCAACTTTCAGGAGTTAAAGAAGTTAAAGGAGTTAAAGGAGATAAAGACTGTACTTCTTTATCTTCGTTCTACTTGAGTTATACTTTCGTTTTGTCTCTCATAGTTTACCCTATTCTATAATCGCGGCAAAGATACTCTTTTTTTGTGAGAAACACAAAAAAAAATCGACTTTTTTAATTCACTTTTTTCTACGACAAGGAGTTATTGTGGCAAAAAGCACTGGTTCCAGAAGAAAATGGAGAAGAATCAGGGACGGATGATCCACCAACGACGTCACGGAGTTGCGTTCTTTTTTCGTTCTTTTTCCTTTCTTTTTTGGTTCTTTTTCGTTCTTTTCAAAGGACGCGCGACAAAAGATGGACGGCAGGAAAAAGACTGAATCTTGTCCAACAGGACGTAATATCGAGGTGCGATAGAATGATAAAAGGGAGCCGCCCTAAGTAGGACGACTCCCCTGTCATTCGGAGAATGTTTTTACAAGAACAGTCACTTAATCCGATTAACGGACAACGACTTTCTTGCCATTCTGGATATAGAGCTGGCCAGGAACAAGCTTGCTGACCTGACGACCCTGGAGGTCGAAGGCAACGGTGCTCTTGGCAACAGCGTCGGAAGCAAGCGATTCGATACCAGACAAGCCATCGGTAGTGATGACGTAGATGTCATAGAGCTGACCCTTGCTACCGCCACTGACGTGGGCCACACGGAGATAGACTGGCTCCGTAGCCGAGATGTGGAAACGGTTCTTCTTGTAGTAACGCTGGGTTGCAGCAGAACTCAAAGCACCGACGGTCTCCCAAGTCTCACCATCGGTTGACTTCTGGAGTTCGATACCGATAGCGGAAGTGCCACCATTGGTCAGATAGGTAACCACATCGAGTTCGCCCTCGAACTTGACCGTCGATTCAACGCTGGCCGATGCCTTCTCACCATCTTTCTTGCCGCCGAAGGTGAGTTTGCCCTTAGATGGAAGACCGATGGCATCGAAAGCAGTTTCAGCATAATAGCCGGTTGCACCCTTGCCGACGCCAGCCGTAGCCGACTCAGTGGTCTCGCCCGTCAGGACCTGACCCTGTGTGCGCATACGCCACTGGGTATCGGAAGTAGAATAGACATACTTGACGGTGGTTGGATCGACCTTATAGACAGTCCTGATGGAATCCTCGCCCTTTACATTCTTGACCGGTGTGACACCATCCTCTTCGAAGACAGGTTCAGTGTGATCCACTTCGGTGGTGCTGTAGTAAG
>CACYQQ010000068.1 GCA_902776605.1 uncultured Bacteroidales bacterium
TGAATTTCCCCTCGCCGAGCACCATCGGAGCCGATTATTATGTTCCGCAGGTGAAGTCGGACAACCAATGGAAAGATGTTGTCTATGATGACACCATCTACACGACAACGTCGTACAACTACTGCCCTTACATCGAGTTTTCCAACCAAGCCTACCGCCTGCGCATTGTCGGAGGCACCTACGACGGCAAATTCTCCAACGTCATTGAGGTGAAGTATCCTGCCATTCCTGCCAGCTACGGCTACTCGTGGTCGGACGGCGAGAACATTGTCGGCACTCCTATCGAAGCTCCGACGCTCGGCGAGGTTCACGTCTATTCCTATACCAACTACACGAACATCGAGAACCCCTCACAATACGTGAACTACAAGTGGTACAGACGTAATCCTTACAACTATGCCCTTACCCTTATCGAAGGAGCTAATGGTGACACCTACACCCCGACGACGGAGGATATCGGTTATTCCATCATCTGCGAGATGACGGGCGACGGCCAACATTTCGACATGACGCTTCGGAAATCGACGAACGATGTCATCTTCTTCCCAGTTTACTGTTCGCCCGACTACCAAGGCGTGGATGGCGTCATCCTCAACACGGAATATGTATTGCCCGACCCAAATCAGTTGCACATATCGTACGAGGACTACAACGACAACTGGAAATTGAAGGACGTTGCCGCCACCTCCATCGTCACCGAGGCGCCGGGTCGCTACAAGATCTATGCCGACCTGTCAGAACTCTCGGACAACTATATGACATTACGCTACGGTGATTCGCCTATGGTGGGACTCTTCTCGAAATATGGAATGGGCGACATATATGTCATGATTCGACCGACGCAAATCTTCCTGCATGGCATGGAGTGGCAAGTGACGGCTCTGGAAGGCGAGAATCCAACCCAAGCCGAAATCGAGGTGCTCCGCTATAACATTGACGGAGAACTCTATGTATCGGCCACAGCTACCATCGACCACGACACGGCCTGGATCTCTTTGCCAATGGGCAAGTGCTACTTGCGCACCAAACCGACGACTTCCTTCATGCAGACATACTACCCATCGGCTGCATCGTGGAGTGATGCCACCATGCTTGAAGTGCCTGACTACGAGAACTATATCGACGTCTATGCCATCCAGATGCTACCAGCCCCTGCTCCGTTGACAGGTACGGGCGTCATCGAAGGAACGATTGCTCGCAACGGGCAGAATGCCAACGCCCTACGCAACCGAGCTTTGGCTACGTCCGAGGGTTGGGACGTCAACATGCTCCTCATCGACAGCGAAGGTCACATCATCGCCACAGTACAGGTGGACGCCAACGGACACTTCAAGTTCGAGAATGTTCCTTTCGGCACCTACACCGTCCGTCCTGACGCTGCCGGCTACACGGTACAAGCTACTCCTGTGACAGTCAGCGCCGAACATCCAACCGTCACGGAGGTGGACTACACAGTATCGAACAACGGAATCGTTCCTGCTGGCACTACCGCCATCGAAATCGTTTCTGCTCCGGGCACCGTTGCTCCTACCTACGACCTCTTTGGTCGCCGCGTTCGAGCCGCTTCTCCCGCTTCGCTGCAACTACGTCATAATCAGAAGATTCTCTGGCGATAATATCCAGAACCAAACCAACCTCTAGTAACTATATATATCCAAGTCCGGCATCCCGAGATGGGATGCCGGACCTCTTTAATCGTTAACAACTAAATATCAGCAATTTACATAACGTAAATTACATTTATTCCTCAAAATAGGATATGCAAAAATACATTTTTTCCGATTTTTCAACCCTATAGAAATACATTTTTTCCGAATTGAGGCATCAAAATAGCAAAAGAGACGTGCATGATGCGACTGAATTAAAACGAACATAGACCGACTCCACGTTGGGAATCGGTCTATGCCACAATAAATATCAAAGGATTCTTTAATAAGCGAAGAGAGGATACTTAGCCATGGTGGCATTGACCTCCCCGCGAACCTTAGCGATAACGGCCTCATTCTCAGGATCGTTGAGCACCTCCTCAATCCAGGCGGCAATCTGAATCATGAGGTCTTCCTTAGCACCACGGGTAGTGATGGCAGGAGTGCCGAGACGGATGCCCGAAGTCTGGAAGGCAGAACGTGAGTCGAACGGCACCATGTTCTTGTTGGCGGTGATGTCGGCAGCAACGAGTGCCTTCTCGGCCACTTTACCAGTGAGGTCAGGATACTTGGTGCGGAGGTCAACCAGCATAGAGTGGTTGTCGGTACCGCCAGAGATGATCTTGAAGCCACGCTTCATCAGTTCGTCGGCCAACGTAGCAGCGTTCTTCTTGACCTGCTTGGCATACTCCTTGAACTCAGGCTGGAGAATCTCACCGAAGGCAACAGCCTTGGCAGCGATGACGTGCTCCAATGGACCGCCCTGGGTGCCAGGGAATACACTGCTATCCAAGCAAGCCGACATCATCTTGACCTCGCCCTTAGGGGTGAGGATACCCTTAGGATTAGGGAAGTCCTGACCCATCATGATGACGCCACCACGAGGACCACGCAGCGACTTGTGGGTGGTAGAAGTGACGATATGAGCATACTTCACAGGATTTTCGAGCAAGCCGGCAGCAATGAGGCCAGCAGGGTGAGCCATATCAATCATGAGGATGGCACCAACCTCGTCAGCAATCTTGCGCATACGGGCATAATCCCACTCGCGGCTATAGGCAGAACCACCACCGATGATGAGTTTTGGCTTGTTCTCACGTGCCAAACGTTCCATCTCGTCGTAGTCAACGCGACCCGTCTGCTCGTTGATGTTGTAAGCAACAGGACGATAGAGAATGCCCGAGCTGTTGACAGCCGAACCATGAGAAAGGTGTCCGCCATGAGCGAGGTTCAGACCCATGAAAGTATCGCCAGGGTTGAGCACAGCAGCGAGGACAGCTTCGTTAGCCTGAGCACCAGAGTGTGGCTGCACGTTTGCCCAACATGCACCGAAGATCTCCTTCAAGCGGTCAATGGCCAACTGCTCGACCTTATCGACCACCTCACAGCCACCGTAGTAACGCTTACCAGGATAACCCTCAGCATACTTGTTGGTCAATACAGAACCCATAGCCTCAAGGACCTGATCACTCACGATGTTCTCGGACGCGATAAGTTCAATACCCTTCATCTGGCGTGCACGCTCGTCGGCGATCAGGCCAAATACCTGTGAATCTCTTTTCATTTCAAAGTAAGTTATAGATATTAATATTTTGGGAAGTTCAAGAAGATAAAGAAGTTAAAGGAGATAAAGAAGTTAAAGACGATTGAAAGAGTTTTCAATTTTCAACTTTCAATGGTTAATTGTTCATTTTTAACTTTCAATTCTCAATTTCCAGCCTCAGCTGGAGTTGCCGGCTCCTCTCGCACCATACGCTTCAACGACGTGTTGATCAACTTCTTCAGTTCCAACGTCTGTTCCTGCGAGAGGCGACGCTTCTCGGGTTTGTAGAGGTTGGCGTACTTACATTCGCCCAACTTGAACGAGATGTCGTCGAGGTGATCCAAGTCGCCCAAGATGTTGAGGCCGAGGTGGCCGCCCACCAACGGACACTTGGTGATGGAGATATGATAGTTGAACGGCATCGAACCCGTGATGTTGTGGTTGCCCGAAATGACCGCCTCGTACTTGTCCCAGCCAATCAGCATCGGGTAGAGCGTCATCTTCTTGCGGTTCACGGCCATCTCGACCGACAACGTATCAATCTTGTTGGTGGTACACTCTTTAAATAGGTACTTCTTGATGGTCTGGAAGGTCTCGCTGTCCAACACCGTGAGGTCCTTGCCCTCGATGGCAGCCGTGGCCTGGAGGGTGGACATCTTAGGCGAATAGTCGGCAAAGAGGGCAGTTTCGCCAGCCAAGTGGAACTCCGCCTTGCCCGCAAAGCTGGAGAGCATCGGCACGATGGTGTCAATCTCAGGCACCAACTTAATCATCTCGGCGATGTCGATGTCCAACAGGTGGAAATTCCAACCCACAAAGAGGTTGTTGCGACGCGGCGACTTGTAGAGTGCCGTGAGTTGCATTTTGGCCGCCTTCGAGGTGAAGCCCATCTCTTCGAGCACCAGCACACCGTCGTCGATGGTCAACTGACCGTTCACGTTGTCGAAGCTGTTGTCGTTTACCTTCGCCGTCTGGATGTTGGTGGTAATGACGAAGTTAACATCCTTCGGCACCATGAAAGGATCAGCCACGGTGTCGGCAGCAGAATTGTTGGTTGCCTCAGCCGGAGTGGCCTCTGCCGCAGCGACCGAATCCTCCTCACACCCGATGCCACTGGTCAGATCCATGAGCTGACCCACATCGACCAACGGGCTCGACAGAGAGATCTTACCTTCCAGGAGCGCCTTCTCCTTGAGCCAGTCGTTGATGTTCGAGATGACACCCTTCAGGTCCATCTTGCTGTTACCCAAGTTGAGCTGACAGGTGTTGAGCACCGCGCGATCCTTATTAAATGTAGCATTGAGCAGAGGCAACTCCACCGGATAAGGGATGCCGTCGATGTTGAAGTTACCCTCGCGCAACGTGAAGTCGGCCACCGGCGAAACCTGATCAAGCACATCCTTCTGGCGGTCGTCGTAGAGGCAAGAGAAGTCGGCCGTGGCCTGACCCGTGGCACCACGAAGTCCGCCGCCCATCTGTAGAGCCAACCCCGACAGACCCACCTTGGCATCCACCTTGATACAGTTCTTGACCGACGCCATGTCGATGTCGGCCTTGCCCTGCGGGGTTTGGATCTCCACCTGAACGGTGTCATCCATCTTCACCTGGAAGTCCTCCAAATCGAACTGAGCCGTGAGGCGAGGGTCCTTGCCGTTCAGGATGTCGTCGCGCATCAGCAAGTCGGCTGTGCCGCCTGGGATGTCCACATGCAGGTTGGTCGAGTCGTCCACCATCGCTACGTCAAGCTTGTTCATCTTGCCCACGATGCGGAACTCCTTGCCACGTGCGCCAGCCGGATAGATGACTGTAGCATCCAGCGTGTTGATGTCGCACGTGAGGTTCGTGTCGTCGCTATACTGGAACTTGTTCAACTGGCTCGTCACCTTAACCTGCTTGAGGTTCAACTCCTTGCCCACCTCAAGGTTGGCTATGAGACGGGTGTCCGAGAGGTCCGACTTCAGGTTCATGCCCTTGAGCGACTCCTTATAGGCAGCCGGTACCAGTGCCAGGATATCCTCGATGGTGGTTGCCCCCAATGTGGCATCCACCTCAGCCTTCAGTAGCGTGGAGTCCTGCATATCGACGTGCACCTGCCCCGAGAGCCTCTGGTCGTTGATTTGGGTCAACATGTCACGCACCCAGAACTCGTTGAAGGTGGTATTGGTCGATGCCTCGAACTGCGTCTTGAGGTTCAGGTGGTCGGCCAACTGTCCGTCTGCATCGGTCGAGAAACAGAGACCGTCCACCTGCGTATTGACGTTGGTGGTCCAACGGTCGGCGGTACTTGACACCGGCATGTCGAACGACACGCCCTCGGTCGAGATATACATCAAGTCCTCCTTGCCCAGGGTGACGTTCGACGAGTCGAGACGGGTCACGCCCTTGAAGGTAGGACGGTCATTCTTCCATTCAGCCTCGATGTCGGCCAACTCCATGCCCCATATCTTGGCCAGCAAGGCGGTTTCGCCCGACAGCAGGTAGTCCTGGGTAGCCACATAGAGTTTCGGCATCTTGACCGATGCCTCCTTGCCGTCGTAGTAGAGGTGCGTATTCTTCAACTTCAAGTCCGACAACTGGGCATAGTTGAGCGAGTCACTGTAGAACAGTTCGCCTATCTCCAGGTCAATGTCGCCCCCGCCCGTCAGGTCCTGCAGGTTGGCATCGGTATTGAGCACCAAGTTGACGTTGCGGCAACGTGACTCCATCTGGAGCGAACGGTCCAGATAAGTGGCTGAGAGGTTCTGAATCTCGATGTTGTGCAACGAGATCTCGTCCAACGAGATAGCCTCGCTCGTGGTGTCCACCTGCTGGGTGGTGTCGGCCTCCAGGTTGAAGACGTTGTAGTTCGGCACGCTGTCCTCGTTCACAAAGAGGTTCGCCTGTGCATCCTGCAAGGTGAATCCCGAGATGTTGATGCTGCCCTGCTTCAGATAGGCCATCACGTCAATCTTGGCAAAGAGGCGATGCACATGAACCACCGTGTCACTCTGCGCTCCCTCCATCGGATTGATGATCGAGAAGTCGTTGATACAGAGCGAAACATCGGGGAAACTGCTGAAGAAAGTGAGTTCCACCGACCCCACTTCCGTAGGACAAGTCACATAATCTGCCGCCACGTCCTTGACCGTCTTGGTGAGTTGCTCCTTCGAGACGAAGAAGGTGCAAACCAACAGAATGGCTACTATCAACAACCCCACGAGGGATCCCAGACTTATTAAAGCGACCTTGACAGGCTTATTCATACTCTCGGATTTTTAAATTGGTTTATAGCTTTAAGACTAAGGTTCGTCCCCAATAGTTTAACGGCCCAAGGAAAAACCTCAAAACCTTACCAGCGAAGCGACCTTAAAACCTAACAACCTTAAAACCTTATAACCTTACAACCTCACCAGCGAAGCGACCTCACCTCACTGTCTTGTCATCGTCTTCTGATAACCGTCGTTCGACTTCCAGCTCAGCGTTGTCGATGTGAGCGACAGAATCGTGTAAGGACAATCGGTATCCGGGTTGCCATATTCACCTTGAATACGGATAATGATGTAGAGACCCGATGGCTTAAAGTACCACTTGAACTTGTAGGTACCATCTTCGCCCTCATAGATGCCGTCGCCCTCATCCCAGTTCTCGCCGTAACTGCTTGAGTCAAAGCGCCAGAACTCCTGCGCGCCATTCACTTTCCACTTACCGACGATATCCTGGGTATATTGCGAAATCTGCTCGGAAGTCAATTCCGTCACATCATCCTCTTTTTCACTACATGAAGCGAAAGTGCCCATAAAGAGCACGGTCAATAAAACGAGTAGGTAATTAGTGATCTTTTTCATGTTCTAAACAATTTTAGAATAACATAATATTATGGGCACAAATATACTATTTTTCGTTCAAATATGCAATCTTTTCCTAAACTTTTTCCATAAATTTCCTATTTATACCATCATTTTGCAAAAACATACGCTTTTTGCTTAACATATCATTCAACAATGTGACCGATCGCTCCCGTTTTGACCACCACTCTCCCCCACTTATGCTGCCACTAAACCACCCTTGAACCGAGAGCGACCTTCTGCCTTTTTCCTACCTTTTAAAGGGAGCAAGAAGGTAGAAACTTAGTAGAAAGACAACCCCATTTTCGGGGGAGCATAAGTAGGTCAAAAGGAGAGGCATTCTACGAACGGACATAATAGGCTCAACGAAAGGTGACCGAAGGACGACAGAAGACATTCCGAAGGCACGCCGAAGGATGACCGAAGGCTTCAGAACGATGACCGAAGGCTTCAGAAAGATGCCCGAAGGGTGATTGAAAGCACGCCGAAGAGTGTTCAAAGATGCGTCAATAGACACGCTCTAACTGCTGCCACAAGGAATCGGGTTGAACAAAAGTAATCGGAAAGAGGTTCAAATCGGAAATGATGGTGGGACGGAATTGCTTTGACTGCCTTTTGACCTCCTGCAACGTGGGCACGGGAACCAACGGGAAGGAATCGGGCAGGATGGTGACCTCCAAGCCGCGATACAGACGGGGCCGGAGTTTCAGGAGGTCCTCGTTGCGGAGACGGATACAGCCCTCCGAGGCGCGTAAGCCCATCGAGGCGGGGTCGTGGGTGCCGTGGATGCCGATGCCGTTGCCGGCGCTGAGGCGGATGAACCAGGGTCCGTAGGCATGTGGGATGTAGCCCAAACCGTCGTGGAAATCATGTCCCCAAGCGCTTGCTTCGACGATTTGAGTGATGCGAAAAGTGCCTTCGGGTGTACGCATGTCGCCCTGCATCTGCTTGTGCCCGTACCCCCTGCCACACGACACGGGGAAGTGCATCAAGGTGTCGCCCTGGGCAAAGAGGGTAAGGGTCATCCGATTCTTGTCGATGACGATGTGCGTGGCTCGGGGTGACTGTGCCAAAACCGGCGAAAGGAGACTGCCACCAACCAGGCAAAACAGGGTCAGGAAACAACAGCGAAGGAGGTATCGCATGGGTAATTCAATTGAGTTTTTTCTACGAATGGGTTGGACAAAGGTAGTGTTTTTTGTCGTAAAAATCAACAGTTCTCCGCTCTTTTTTTCAAAAAGGAGAACTATTTGTCGATAATGTTGAATAATTGAGAAAAAAACTATATCTTTGCGCCCATGAACTTACAAGATTTCAAGCAGAAAGCAGTTGAGGCATTGGGCTTCGACTGCCTGAATGTGATGCAGACGAAAATGCTCGAAACAGCCGTTTCGGGGCAGAACGTCTTGCTCCTGTCGCCCACGGGAAGCGGCAAGACGGCGGCCTTCCTCCTGCCCCTGGTGGCACAGACGGAGGTGCCAACGCACGGTCTGGTGATCGTGCCCTCGCGCGAACTGGCGCAGCAGATTGGCGACGTGGCCAAACAACTGGGAATCAGGACGGTGCTGTGCTATGGCGGACACGACGCCCGCATCGAGAACCAGCGCCTTGCCACCTTGAATAATGAGGGGGCATACCTCATCATCGGCACAAGCGGCCGACTCAAAGACCACATCGAACGCAAGCACATCGACCCGCAGCAATTCTCTCATCTGGTGTTGGACGAGTACGACAAGAGCCTCGAACTGGGTTTCGAGGAGGAGATTCGTTTCATCATCACGCGCCTCACCAACCGTCGGCAGACGTTGCTCACCAGCGCCACGCACGCGGTGCCGATTGCCCCGTGGCTCAACTTCAAGCCCTACGAGCAGTTGGACTTCACGCAAGGGGTTGCCGACGGCAAGTCGAAGAAGGAGGCGCTGCCCAAGGAGGGCAAGTTGGCGCTCTATCAAGTGAAGTCGCCCGTGGCCGATAAGTTGGAGACACTCAAGGAGTTGCTCACCTCCCTGCCCGACCGCCAGCCCGTCATCATCTTCAGCGGCTACCGTGAGAGTGCCGAACGCATCGCCCACTACCTACAGGAACAGGGCATGGAGTGCGCCCTCTATCATGGAGGGTTGCCACAGGACCTGCGCGACAAGGCACTTATCCGCTTGAGGGCCAACACGGTACAGTATATTTCTTCGACCGACCTCGCCGCCCGCGGCTTGGACATTCCCGAGGTGGCCCACATCGTGCACTACCACCTGCCCGCCGACGTCGAGACCCTGACGCACCGCAATGGTCGTACCGCCCGCAACGGCGCATCGGGCACCGCCTACCTGCTCGTCGGGCCGAACGAGACGTTGCCCGACTTCATTGCCACCAAGGTGCCTGTCTATAACTTCAAGCAGCAACGTGCAGCCAAGGCGCAACAGAATGACAATGAAGTAGTTGCCGAACCGCAACGCACGCTGGTCTATATCGGCCGAGGCAAGAAAGAGAAGATCTCGAAGGGCGATATCCTGGGTTTCTTCACCAAGAACGGCGGCATCGAAGGTCGTCAGATTGGCCGCATCGACGTGATGGAACATTGCTCGTATTGCGCCATCGACGCCGACGTCGTCCAAGCCGTGCTCGACAAGGTCAAGGGGCTGAAGATTAAGGGAGAAAAAACGATATATAAGATTGTCAGCGCCAACTGACAATCTTATATATCGTTGTTAATACGATGTGTTAATACCCCGATATGGGGTGGTAATACTCACTTCGTTCGTGTTAATTCTTCGTGTTGGGTGCTCACGACCTCACCAGCGAAGCGACCTAAAAAACTCATAACCTAACAAGCGCAGCGACCTCATAACCTCATAACCTCATAACCTCACAACTATATTCCCTCCCCCTCGGGGGACAAGAGGGGGGGCTCAGTTTATGTCCGAAATCAAAGACTTAGTTCTACAGAAACCGCGATTCAATGCCTTGGTCAAGCGACTGAGGGCATTGACGTTGGACAATGCGGCGCAACCTACCGTCATACAGTTGAAGGGCTTGAAAGGCTCTTCGGCTGCCACCTTCCTTGCCCCGTTGAAGAATGCCTTGCCGGGCATCTACCTGTTTGTGCTTGACGACGAGGAGACGGCAGGTTACTTCTATCACGACATCTGCCAGATAGCCGAGGAGGCCAATGTGTCGTTCTTCCCATCGGGTTACAAACGCAGCATCAAGTACGGACAGGCCGACTCGGCCAACGAGATTCTCCGCACCGAAACCATCAGTACGTTGGCCGCCATCAAAGAGGAGAACCTGACGGCATCGGCCCCGACGGGCAAGACCATTGCCATCGTCTCCTACCCCGAGGCATTGGCCGAAAAAGTGGCTACCACCGAACAGGTGAAAGAGAATATCCTGGTGCTGCACAAGGGGGAGAAGGTGGATAGCCAGTTCGTCATCGAGATGCTAAACAGCACTGGTTTCCAACGAGTTGACTACGTCTATGAACCAGGACAGTTTGCCGTGCGTGGCAGCATCATCGACGTCTTCAGTTTCTCGTGCGAATACCCCTACCGTATCGACTTCTTCGGCAACGAGATTGACTCGCTCCGCAGTTTCGAGGTGGATAGTCAGCTGAGTCGCGAACAGTTGGACGAGATTACGCTGTCGCCATCGTTCACGAACCAAGAGACGCAGGGTATCTCGCTTCTGGAGTTCTTGCCCGATGGGGCGGTCGTCATCTGCAACGACGCCGATTGGGTGAAGGACCGCGTCACGAGTATCTGCACACAGGAACTCTCGGAACAGCTCATCAAGAGTGAGGAGGGTGACGTCCATGCCCTCCAGAAATTGGTCAATGCCGAGGCTTTTGCCCAAGCCATGGAGAGGTTCAGCCTCATCATCATGAACGACCACCTGTCGGCCAGCCTTGCCAAGGCACCTTATGTCATTGAGTTCCACACCACACCGCAACCGGAGTGGCACAAGAACTTCGACCTCATCAGCCAGGACTTCCTCCACTATCAGGAGTTGGGCTACACACTTCACATCCTGAGCGACTCGCCCAAGCAGTTGGACCGCATCGAATCAATCTTCGAGGATCGTGGCGAACGCTTCCACTTGGTGCGCATCCCCCGTGCCATTCATGCCGGCTTTGTGGATGACGACACCAAGAACTGCTACTTCACCGACCACCAGATCTTCGACCGCTACCACCGTTACAACCTCAAGAGCGACCGCGCCCGTAGCGGTAAGATTGCCCTCAGCATCAAGGAGTTGAAGGAGATCATGATTGGCGACTTCATCGTCCATGTGGATCATGGTGTGGCACAGTTCGGCGGATTGGTGCAACTGCCTATGGGCAAAGACCCCGAAACCGGTGAGGAACGCACGCAGGAGGTGGTCAAACTCATCTACAAGAACAACGACCTGCTCTTTGTCTCGATCCACCAGTTGGACAAACTCTCCAAATACCGTGGCAAGGATGCCGAACCTCCTTCGCTGTCGCGCTTAGGCAGTGGCGCGTGGGAGAAGATGAAGGAACGCACCAAGGAGAAGATGAAGGACATGGCGCGCGAACTCATTGCCCTCTATGCCCAACGCCGCGAGGAGAAAGGTTATCATTATAGCCCCGACAGCCAGATGCAACATGAGTTGGAGGCCTCGTTCATGTACGAGGACACGCCCGACCAGTTGAAAGCCACGCAGGAGGTGAAGAAAGACATGGAAAGCGACAAACCGATGGACCGTCTAGTGTGTGGCGACGTCGGCTTCGGCAAGACCGAAGTAGCTATCCGCGCTGCCCTCAAGGCATGCAACGACTGCAAGCAGGTGGCGGTGCTGGTGCCTA
>CACYQQ010000069.1 GCA_902776605.1 uncultured Bacteroidales bacterium
CCACAGATCGTCCACCACCAGCTGCCAAAAGAGTGCAAGGACTTCGGAGAATATTTCGCGAATTATATATCTCACGCTGAGTGTAAATGAGTGAAATGGAGTTTCTCAAGACAATCTCAAGAATTTGAGAATTTCTTTTGCCCAATATCTTGAATTGTTGAGAATTTGAGAATGCCTGCGGGCGTAATGTTTAATGATTATGAAAAAATTTGAAATTAAAGCTTATACAAAGAAGGAACTGGCCTTGTACTATTTCCCGACGGCGGAGAATACCCACTCAGCCGTGAAAAGATTGATGTCGTGGATAAACCACTGCGATGCCTTGCGCACCGACCTGGAGGCACATGGCTACCTGAAGATGTCCAAGTGGTTCTCGCCCCGAGAGGTGAAAAGCATCGTCGAACATCTGGGGGAACCATAGAGGGGGACTCTCCCCTTCCCTAAGGACTCTCCCCGACCCTCCCTACGAGGGAGGGAGGTTGAAAAAATACGACTGAGGGACGAGACCTCTTCTGAAACATAGAAGAGACTTTATCGCAAAAGGCTTTTAGCGTGAACGGAATGAACTTTTAGCGACTTGAAGAGCCTGTTAGCAATACTTTTAAAAAACATCGTCCCGTATCGTCCCGTAACGCGACGAAACGTCCGATTGGGAGTGCGAAAAGGTGTATCTTTGCAGTGTGATTTCGGAAGGTAATTTCCTTAAAGGCTCATAATACCCTCATAATAGGATGAAGGGAGGCGAAATGAGCAAAATAAGGTACCTGAGGAGATGACCTGAAAAAGTCTCACGGATTGTTTAACTTAAAAAACTGATTAGATTATGGCAAAAATCAAGCCTATTGAGCTCATCGCATCTATGAGCGGCAAGGTGTGCCAGCATGGTGACACCTACTTTGTAACCAACCGACAGACTGGTCGTGTGCATACCGGTCGCATCTGTAATCCATCGAACCTCCCTCCTACCGAAAGTCAGTCGGAAGTGCGCGAGAAGTTCGCCCAGCGTGCCCGCAACACCTCGGCTTGGATGCAGAGCAACAAGCCATCGGGATCGCAGCCTAAGGGCTCGGAACTCTACCAGAAGGCTTTGGAGGCGTACAAGGCGCAGCACAAGATCGGCTCCTTCTTCGGCTACATCGCCAGCCTCATCGATGATGACGGTAACGTCAACCTGGGGAACGGCCACAACGGTTCGGGCGATATGGGATAAAGAGACGACCTACGACCCCCTCCTGTCTCCCCGAGGGGAGGGGGTTATCCCAACCTAACTAATAACTATTAACTAATAACTTTCTCAAAGAGAACTATGAGTC
This sequence comes from uncultured Bacteroidales bacterium, assembly GCA_902776605.1. Classification (GTDB taxonomy): domain Bacteria; phylum Bacteroidota; class Bacteroidia; order Bacteroidales; family UBA3663; genus Liminaster. The sequence goes on from CACYQQ010000069.1 coordinate 1,314, forward strand.
AAGATAAGAAAAACCGCTGGAGCGTTGTTATTAACATCCTCCTCACCACCCTCACCGCTATCTTGTCCGCACTTACTGGTAGTGGCTCAACCCTACTTTAAGGACAAAGGAACAAGGGACAAGGTCCCAATTACAAATTACGAATTACCGATAAAAGGGACTGCCTATTTCAAAATCATTATAGGCTGGTTCTCTCACAACTATCGAGCGTGATGGACATTCACTTTAGGTGCAAGGATATAGACGACAAAGGCCGTATCTTTGCACCACTTGAAATGCAAGAATACGGTCTTTGACATATTGTAGTAAATTCTACTTAATCGAATCCATCCGTGTTATCGGCGTTCTTCCTTATACACCTTCTTGATAGCCCGTCCGATGACAAAGAAGTGGATGGCAACAAACACAAAGCAGCACAGCGTGGCTATAAGGAAGAGCGGAAGGGCACCCGTCGGTTCCAGGCTGGGAGCTGCCATCAGAATGAGGTCGCCCACCAGAGGATAGACAAAGACGGAAACGATAGCGGCCAACAACCAGACGGTGACATCGACCCCAAGAACGAGTAGGCGGTAAGGAGCTGACATCTGACGTAAGGTATAACCCATGCTGGCGAGGTTGCGGAAGATGTCGCGGTTCTTTTCGACCAACAGCAACATGCTGACTACCAAGAGGAAGAAGGCAAGCAGGACAACCAAAAGTCCAACAGCAGCCACCGCCCAGACAACGCCATAGACCATCGACTGCATTCGGACCATAGCATCGCCGCCATCGGCCACAATATACTGATGGTGAGCAATATGCTGCAACAAGGCATTGCCTGCTGCATCGCCCTTGGTGCGTATCACCAGTCGCGATGGTTCCTCCTTCTCGTGATTACCATAGATGCGGTTGGCCTCGGCCAAGAAAGCATCGGGCACCAGGATAGTGTTGAGACGGGTGGAGAATCCGACTATACGGGCATGGTAGAAACTGCCGCCGATGAACAACTGGAACGAGAACTGACTCACGGCGCCTTCCGACAACTGCGGCAGACCGCGGGTGGAGGCATAGCCAAAGTTATAGAGATCCAGATAGTTACGGGGCACGAGGACAGGCACGAAACGGTCATTCAGGTCGGCCTTCCACTCGATGTTGACATCGGCCAGATCGACAAAATCATCGGGCACCGACTCCAGGAACATCTCGGTGCGTAGAGAACGTTTGCCGGAACGGACTATCGCCTCGACGGTGAAATGCGCACTACGGAAAGGCGCCACACAACTGACATCGGGCAATGCCTCCAATTCCTGAATCTCTCGCTCTTCGAACGACGGAGACTTACCGCCGATGAGGCTCTGCACCGTGGTGAGCAGACTGACGGGTTTGCTAATCACGACATAGTTCTCGGAGAAGATGGCGTCCTCGGTAGTGAAGGCGCGATTGACATCCCGGAACGACTGTAGGCTCAACAAGAGAATGACGGCACCTAACAAACCGCCCAAGGCGAAACAAACAAGTTGCCAGAGACTTACATGACGACGGAGTAATACGACAAGGAGTTTCATAGTTTGAAGATTCGGGTATATTGATACGGAAAACGATGACCCACAGAAGTGACTATCAGACCAATACTATCGGCCCGCTGACGTTCTGCGACCATCTGAGACATAATGTCGGCATTATCTGCATCCAGATGACTGATGGGTTCATCCAAGAGCAGGAAACTGCATGGTTGGCACAAGGCACGGACAAAAGCCACGCGCTGCTGTTGACCCAGAGAGAGTGTGCGACAGGGACGGTCCATGCATTCCGCCAGACCCAGTCGCTCCAACTGACGGCGCACCTCTTCCACGGTGGCGTAACAGGTCAGTTGGCTTTTGAGCATCACATTCTCCACAGCCGAGAGTTCGCCGAAGAGACGATGCTCCTGAAAAAGGATGCCGATGTGCTGCCGCAACAGGTCGGATTGCTCGACCGCGAGGGCACTGCCATCGGACTGAGTATAAAGGATTTGTCCCTCATAGTCGGAACGCAATCCCGAGATAAAGGAACAGAGCGAAGTCTTGCCTCGACCCGACTCGGCCTCAATCAAAACCGACTCGCCCTGCTGCAGGACCACCTCCCGATGCCATATATCCGAAGGTGCTTCGCTGGCACGAGAACCGACGAAGACCTTGGGTAATAGATTATGTAGGGAAATAGTTGTCAGCATATTAACGTCCTGTTGCCAACTGCTCACACAACTCAACAATCTGGCGGAGCGAGTTCTTGCTCTTGTCGGTCATCTCGATGACCGTCGTAGAATTAGAAGTACCGAATTCACCCGTGATAACCAAGTTGTCGAACTTAGACAAGGCGGTAGCCACCTGAGTCTGATACTGGTTGCCGGCAAGAAGTGGGTTGACTACATAAAGCACCTGCTTGAAGTCGATGGTCAAACCGCCCGACTTATTGAAGTTCGATGCCAAAGCGTTGGAACGGAAGTTGCTTGCCTGTTTCTCAATCTTGCCATCCTTAATCAACTTGCGGCCCATAGACTCGTTCATGACATACAAAGTATTGTCAATCATTGCGACATAGAACTGCTCTGGCAAGTTAGGATATGTCGTAACCAGGACATCCTTGGAAACCTCCTTCGCCATACCAGACTCTAACACCTTCTTATATGCACTTGCGTCACGTTCCTCGTTGTTCTTGAGGCTGTCGGCGTTCATATCCACGGCAAAGAAGATCTGTGGGAAGTTGTTATTCATGCCGAGGAAGGCCAAGGTAATGTCTCCCTCGATAGAGTTCAAGTCGGAAGTCTTCATTTCATTCTGCTGGAAGAACTCCTCCACTTTCTGTTGCCATTCTTCAGGATAGAGTTTCAACAACTCTGCCAACTGTTGAACCGCAGTTGAAAAGACAGCGACAGGATACTCTGGCAGATAATCGAAGTGCTTGCCAGTCATCTCACGCTGGAACTTCTTGCTGAATTCGAGAACTTCCTCGGCGCCATATACTTTCATATCGGTAACAATCTTACCGTCCTCAAAGTTGGTAGCAGAGCATGCACGCATGTCCTTGAACATCTGCAACATTTGGTCCGACATACCGCTCTGTGCCAGTTGGTCCTTAGGCAACATCGAGAAAATCTGGTCATAGTTGCCATAGTAAGCGATGTCGGCGGTTCCGGCAACTGCTGGAGCGAAATAAGGGTCACAGACAATGGCCTGACGGTTGGTTGGCAAGTCCATGAGGTCCGCAGCCTTGCGGTTCTGCGAAACCAAGAGCACCAATGAGGTGCCATCGAAAGCCACGCTACCTCCCTCCTGAGGGAAATCGACCGTCACTACATCACCCTTCGTAGTGATTCCGAGGCCGGCCTTCTGTCCGAAGGTATCTACCACCTTCTTGAGTGCCTCCTTGTTATCGACTGCCATGACGGCAACCACTTCGGGGTTCTTATTGACCATGTCACCTCCCACGGCTACAACCAATGGCTTGGTGAAGTCGACACCCGACTTCTGCGGATTGTCTAAGATTTCCTTGGCGAATGCCTGATTCTCCTGATCGACAGAGAGCAGCAACATAGGCACGGCACCCTGCACCATGAGGTCGTTGGCCAAATCTGCCTTCTTGCCCAATGAGGCCAAATTGACGGAGAATGCCATACGGGCATCCTCAGGAACTACTTTCAGGTAATTTTCTTTCTCGCCTGTACAAGAACAGATCAGAGAAACAACAGCAAGAGCCAAGAGACTCTTCATCAGGTTGAAATGCTTCTTCATTGATGTTTGTTTTTTAATTGGTAAATATAGGTAAAAAAATAGGTATTTCTGGATTATAAAGGAGGTAACGGGAGTTAACTGGAATTATCGCTTTGCTTGAGTCCTCGCAGCGAATGGAACGATTGATAATCGTTCAGTGAGAAGACGAAGCTTTAGCTGAGGGGACAGACGGACGTTTGAAACGGCTATCTCTTCGAAGTCTTTTTTATCTCTCGCAGAGTGCAAATGAGTGGAAAAGATTTTTTTAGTGTTCCATATTTAGAACTCCATTACACTCCTTTACACTCTGCGAGAGTTATTCTTGCGTGATTACACTCATTTGTGCACCCTCTCGCTGTTCTTGGCAACGAACTCGCTCCAGGAGGAACTACCGCTACCCGATGAACGGGGAATCTTGGGGTTGGAACCCTTGCGACCGAGGAGTCCCTCGGGTTTGCTTGTCATGTAGAAGTGGGTCAAGGCAATGGCAATGGCATCCGAGGCATCGTTCTTACTGTTCATGTCCTCGTCCGTGAGGTGGAGGATATTCTTGACCATCGCTGCCACCTGTTCCTTGCTGGCCGAACCGTTGCCCACTATCTGAATCTTCACCTTGGCAGGCGGATACTCGAAGATAGGGATGTCTCGTTCCACCGCAGCGGCCATGGCAACTCCCTGAGCGCGACAGAGTTTGATCATGGAATTCGGGTTGATGCCCACAAAGGGCGACTCGATTGCCAACTCGTCTGGATGATACTGGTCAATGAGGCCAAGGACACGTTCGTAGATGCGCTTGAGGCGAAGGTAATGACTCTCGAACTTCTGTAACTGGAGCACCCCCATCACGACAAGCGAGGGCTGACGACCATCCACTCGGAGTACGCCATAACCCATCACGTTCGTTCCTGGGTCAATCCCCAGCACTATCTTCTCCATCCGTCTCCGACTCTATCTGCATGAGGTAATTGAGGTGTTGCTGCAGGAGCTCGCTCTCCTTGACGAAGTCGCTCATCGGTTCCATCAGTTCCTTCATCTCGGCCGACGAACGGGCCTGGATAGTCAACACGTTGGCGCAATAGACACCCACCAGGTTGTCGGTATTGGCCTTATAGACAGAATCGACTAAGTCGTTCGCCATCGCGCTGTATTTCAAGTAAAGAGGGATGATATCCGAGTCGGTGAGCGCCGAGTCGGACTGTGCCTGGAGCGCCTCCATCTCGTCGGCCAACAGCATACCGACGGAGTCGCCCATCACCATCAACTCGGTAATTGCATCGTTGGTAGGGGTACCGCTGAAGGTAACCGGCTCACTCACAACGGCCTGTATCGTTCCTGGCTCCATGGCAAACATACCAGCAGCATATTCGCTCACCAGGTAGGCGAAGTAAGGTTTGTCGGGATCGACCGGTCCCGTGAAGGTGAATTTCTCATCGACCACCTGGACCGAGTCGAACGGCATGCCGTCCAACGAACAGAGATAGACGTAACCCGTGATGGGACCACGCTCCACGACGGTGTCGCCCAACTGGAAAGTCAACGGAATGTCGAAACTGCCCTCGATGGTATAAGTATTGTTCTTTTTACAAGCGGTCAGCATCAAGGCTGCCAGCGCTACCAGGAATAATTTTTTCATATCTTGAGTTTTTGTAAAGCGGTATAAAGACGTTGCACGGGCAGACCCATCACGTTGAAGTAACTTCCCTCCAACTGGGTGCATCCCACATAGCCAATCCACTCCTGGATGCCATAGGCTCCTGCTTTGTCGAATGGCTTGTATCGCTCAATGTAATAGTCTATCTGCTGGTCGCTCAACGTGGTGAATGTCACCTCGGTGCAGCACACGAAACTCTGTTCATCGACGGCACTCTTCAAGCATACGGCTGTATAGACCTGATGGGTACGACCGCTCAGTCGCTTCAACATCCTCACGGCATCGGTCCGGTCCTTCGGTTTGCCCATCTCCTCGCCATCGCACCACACGATGGTGTCGGCGGTCACCAACACTTCGCCGGGTTGCAGCACCAAGTCGTAGGCGGCCATCTTCAGTTTGGCTATGTGCAGAGGGATGTCTCCACCTTGCAATCCAGCGGGGTGCGTCTCGTTCACGTCCTTCAACTTGACCACCTCCATGGGCAAGTCCAGTCCCGCCAAGAGCTCCTTGCGCCGGGGACTGTTGGAGGCCAGCAACAACTTGATGCACCTCATTTTATCTATATCGAATATTTCCATTGTACTCAGAGAGTAAAATACTAAATATTAAATTCTAAATAATCCAGAGCTGCCAATATAGCAACGAACCCTCTGGAGTATCGCGGAGTTATCAATTGTCAATTGTTAATTATCAATTGTGGTTTTTCAATTTCGATTGGAAAACCAACCTCACCACCCAAAAGCTACCTTGTCCGACATCCACTTGCCCTGTGCCTTGAGCACCTGTTCAATCACGTCACGGGCAGCGGCATGTCCACCCATGCAGGGACTGACGTAACGGGCGATTGCCTTGATTTCGGGACAAGCATCGGCAGGGCAACAGGGCAGGCCCACTTGCTGCATCACTTCGTAGTCGGGGATATCGTCGCCCATATAGAGCACCTCCTCCAGTTGGAGGGAGGCCTTCTGCATCAAGTCAGTCAGGTCGTTCGTCTTGATGTGCGAACCCATGTAGATATGCTTCACCCCGAGGTAGTTATAGCGTTTCTCGACGATGCTGCTCTTGCCGCCCGAGATGATACCTACGGTGAGCCCCATCTTGACGGCCAACTGAATGGCATAACCGTCCTTCACATTGAGCGTGCGGAGCGGTTGGCCCTCCCCGTCCATGGGAATGGTGTTCTCGCTCAATACGCCATCCACGTCAAAGACCAATGCCTTTATCTTGGTTAAATCGTAATTTATCATATTTATATACTTGTGCGCAAAGTTACACACAATTTGTCAAATCTCCAAATATTCCCCTGCAAATCGAACTTTTTGCCCCACATTTTGAACTCCACAGAGCAATTGAACGTTAAAATCAGTTAAAAACCTTCGCCTTTCATCGTCCAAACGCATTTTTTAATACTTCTCCTCCGCCTCACTTTTATTATACTGGAGTCGTCCCATTCAGCAGGTTCTGTGGTGAGTGTTACGACAACGGAAGGGCTTTTGAATAGAAAAAGAATAATAGGACTAACCAACCGCAAAATGCGTCCCGAGAGGCAAAACGTTTTCCATTTGTCTCTCGGGACGCACACATTCTTGTTTCCCCACTACAGAAGGGCCAAGTCACAAACTATCAGCAGCCGTGCTGATGCGATTAGACAAGTCTTTGAGGGCAAATTTCAAGGTTTCCAACTCCTCCTCCGTAAACTGGGTGGGCTTGCCATTTCCATCTACACCATCCATCTTGTGATAAAGCCAGGAATTAGACTTACCAAAATAGGTCCGAGACAGATCCGCCCACGAAATAGCGACAAGCAGATCCCTCAGCTTCTGCTTCATTGTCTGAGTTTGCATTACAGTTTCCATAACTATATTGTCTTTAGCAGGTTATACAAACAAAATATTCTCTAAAAAACATCAAGAAATCTCTTCGTCAAGGAGTTCATTAAATAGTTTTTCGATATACCACCTCAACTCTGGTTCTCCATTGGGATAACTCTTCTTGTAGTTTCTGATTGATTCTATCAAATCGAGTTCTTTTTCTGTCAACTTTATGCGTTCCATAGTTTCTTCATGTTTCTTGCCGCAAATATAATACGATTTTTCGTACTATAATCAAATAATACGATTTTTCGTACTATTATACCCTCTTTTATTGAAAAAGTAACAAATTACTGCATTTACGGGTGACAAAACGAAGCGACAATGCTTCCTGATACAGAATTAAATAATCCCTCTTCGAGACATTTCGTCAAGAAGAGGGATTATTTGTTTATTTATCATTTACTGATTATTCGATGATAGTGACCCAGCCGTGAGTATCTTCGAGGTCGCCGTACTGGATGCCGCGAAGGGTCTCGTAGAACTTGGTGCAGACAGGACCTGGCTTGTCGCTTGGGAGGATATTATAGGTCTTGTTGGCATCCAAGTCGTCGATGCGGTGGATAGGAGCAATGACGGCGGCGGTGCCACACATAGCTGCCTCATCCAGGAATTCGAGTTCCTCGACCGGCATTGGACGGACCTCAATCTTGTAGCCCAAATCCTTGGCTACCTGCTGGATAGACATATTGGTAATGGAGGGCAGGATGGACTCCGAAGCGGGAGTGACATAGCTGTTGCCCTTGATGCCGAAGAAGTTGGCAGGACCACATTCGTCGATGAACTTCTTGCTGCGTGCATCCAGATAGATGACGGCGCTGTAACCCTTCTGGTGTGCCAAAACGCCGCTGGCCAACGAAGCAGCATAGTTGCCGCCCACCTTGACGCGACCTGTACCGAGAGGAGCCGCGCGGTCGTAACCACGCATGATGCAGCATGGAGTGGCCTTGAAACCGTCCTTGAAATATGGGCCTACGGGCATGACGAAGACGATGAACTCATATTGGTCGGCGGGGTTGACACCTACCTGAGGACCTGTACCGAAGAGGACAGGACGGATATACATTGAGCAACCTGTCTCGTAAGGAGGAACAAGGTCGGCATTGAGCTTGACCACCTTCTTAATAGCCTCTTCAAACAGGCCGTCTGGCAGAGGTTGCATCAAAATGGTGCGGCAGGTATCTTGCATACGCTGGGCGTTCTTGTCCATGCGGAACACTCGGATCTTGCCATCCTTGCCACGGAAGGCCTTCAGACCCTCGAAGCCTGCCTGGCCATAGTGCAGTACGGTAGCAGCCATGTGCATCGTCACTTCCTCACTCTCACTTACGCGTAATTCACCCCACGCACCATCCTTGTAGGTGCATCTAACATTGTAAGGAGCTTTTCTGTAGCCGAAGCCCAGTTTGCTCCAATCCATTTGTTCTGCCATAATTGTATATCGTTTATGATAATGATGTCTCAAAAAGTAAGTAGGTATTAAGAATTAATTAACTATATTTTTCTTCTATTGGGATGCAGATTTCTGTTTTGACCGATGGCGCAATGTAGTCATTGTGCCTGAGGGCAAGGCTGAAAGATGCGCCCAAGAGTGAAAAAGATAGTAATTAGAACATCTCCAGTTACATATAATTAATTTTGAACAACTACTTAATACGGCGGCAAATTTAACAAAATAATCCATACGTTGTTCAATTCTTCCTCATTTTTTTTGCAATTTCTCCGTTTTTGCCTCATTCTGCCGAAAATTACCGACTTTTTGCTTTCATATTGAAATCGCAGCACAAGGATAATCCATGCTTTTGAAAGGCACATTATGAATTGGAATCCGTCAACAATTCTTGGACTGCACTCGTGACGACACTATCCCGTCCCTACCTCGCGGTGAATATACGGTTTGAAAATGGTAAGTAATAGCCTCCAATCGTCGGTTGATTCGACCCTGCGCCAATCGTATCTCAATCGATACCCAACCGATACCCGACCGATACCCGACCGATACCGCGATTGACTATCAGCGGAGGGGCAACGGCCTGTCGGAAAGGCCCGTTTTTGCCGACCATTTTTGACAACCGCGCACATCGGGAAATTGCAGAAAACAAGAAGATTCCGACGACAATCCGCTTTCACGAATGAGCAAAACAGACCACAAACGGCGTTGAAAATAAAAAAATCACAACAAAATTTGGTTTATTGGCAAAAAATCAGTAACTTTGCGGCGCTTTTAGTTTGAGCCAGTGCGATGGTGTATTGCCTTTACAAAAGCAATTAGAGTAACACAATTAACAAAAAAAACTACACATGAAAGAGTATTCTCTTGCAGGCACCAAGCGTGCCGAAAATGGCAAGAAAGCTGCCAAGCAGCTTCGCGCTCAGGGTTTGATTCCTTGCAACTTGATTGGCAAGGATGGTGCCCAGTCATTCACCGTTAAGGCCAGCGACGTTCGCAACCTTCTCTACACTTCTTATGTATTCGCTGTTAAGCTCAACATCGATGGTGCTGAGTGTCTGGCAGTTGTCAAGGAGGTTCAGTTCGGTCCAGTCAATGAGGAACTTTACCACATCGACTTCCTGAAGTTCGAAGCTAACGAGCCTATCTCTGTTTCCATCCCAGTTAAGCTGGAAGGTTTCGCAGAGGGTGTCAAGACTGGTGGTAAGTTGGTTAAGCAGGTTCGTAGCCTCACCGTTAAGGGTCTCTACACTGCTATTCCTGACCGTCTTATCGTTGACGTCACCCCAATCGAACTCGGCAAAACTCTTAACGTTGCAGCCCTGCACTATGACGGACTTGAGATCCTGACCGCTCCTTCGGTCATCGTTGCTGCCGTCAAAGCTACTCGTGCTTCACGTCAAAACAACAATTAAGTTTGGTCTTAACAACCAAACTGATGTCCCCTTCCCTCCAACGGGAGGGGGATTTTTCATTTCAAAACGCTACACTATGAAAAAGATTTCGCTTGCCTTCCTTACGGTTCTTGGCATCGTGGCCTGTACCCCCGAGCAGAAGAAAGAATCGGCTGGCAAGCTGATAGAACGCAGACTGGTCGCCTTCTCTGAAACGTCTGACCAACTGAACATCGCTGTCATCGGAAGCACCGTAAAACAGATCTTTTTCGAGCATCACAACACCTCACCACGACTATAATATACATCATACACTATTTTTGGGAATTAGTCAATATATTTTTATCTTTTATTCAAACATTACTGTATAAAAATTT
>CACYQQ010000070.1 GCA_902776605.1 uncultured Bacteroidales bacterium
GGTGCCGCCCATAGGAGAGAGGACAGGCTTGTTCAATGGCACTTTCTTCAAGACGGTCAAGACATACGATGCGGTGTCGGCCTTGTAGTTCTCGTTGCCGGCAAAGATGGCCGAGATGGTGCACTCACCAGGAGCGACGGTAAAGAGGTCGCCCGTGTTCTGGGATACCACGCACACGTCGCTGTTGGACGATGTGTAGGTGATAGGCGATACCTGACGTGGATTGTTGAGGTAAGGCGAATAGCCATTGTCGGGAGCCTCTAATACAACCGAATCCTTTGAGAATGAGAGGCGTGGGTCTTCGCGGAGCACATACTTGGCCGTAACGACAGGACTGTAGGCATTGTCCTTGCATGTAGCCGCGGTAATGGTCATGCTCTCGGCGATTTCGATAGGCTCCGTGTAGGCCTTGCGGCTACCCTCGGGCGAGCGTGGACTATCGCCGTTGGTGGTATAATATATAGTATATGTACCGGCCTCGTAGTCGTCCACGCTGAGCGTCAGGCGCTGAGCCTCGTCGTACGAACCTGCCTCCAACGAGAACTTAGGTGCGTTGACGGACGATGCCTCAACCTCGTAATCGACCGAGACGGAACGGATGTAGAGGATGCCCTTCTTCTCGACGTTCTGGAAGAGCTCGATGTCGAGCTTGCCCTCCTGTGCATCGGTGGCTGGCTTGAACTCGTAGATGGCGGTGTCGGAAGCCAAAGCGACCGTCTCCTGACCCTCGCAAAGGTATTGTACACCATTGACCGAAACTTTCAGGTCGGCACCTTCTGAGTTGACGTGGCGACGGGCATTGACGCGAATGGCGCGTATCTTGCCAGGCATCTCGTAGGTGAAGAAAGAGACGAAGGTTGGGAACTGGGACGTTCCTGCGCCAATCGCCTGACCGCTGGTCGGGGTAACGCCGAATTTCTTGGTTCCTTCGCTATAGATGCTCCACTTCAAATTGTTGATCGTGGTGGAAAGTGTGTCAGGATTGGATTCCGAATTGGATATAGCTTGGAATCCTTCGCCGCCCTTGGAAATAAACTGGTAGAAGAAATATTCCCAATTGGCAACCTCTGTTTCCTCTGATTTCTCGTAATCTACGGCAATGGACTTGATGTAGAGGATACTCTTCTTCTCGACCTCCTGAAAGAGTTCGATGTCGAGCTTGCCCTCCTGTGCATCGGTGGCAGGCTTGAACTCGTAGAGCAATGAATCGGTCGTCAAAGCAACGCTCTCTTGTCCTTCGCAGAGGTATTGAACGCCATTGACTGAAATCTTGAGATCGGCACCGTCCGAATTGTTGTTGCGACGTGCCTTGATGCGGATGGATTTTACCTTGCCAGGTATCTCGTAGGTGAATAAAGATGTGTGCGAAGATGCCTCATTGGCACCTGTGCCGATGGTCTGACCTCCAGCTGCCAAAACGGAATACTTCTTGGTGCCCACGCTGGTGATGCTCCAACTGAGACCTTCGATGGTAGTGGTGAGGGTGTCGGCATCGGTGCTGGTGCTACCTATGGCTTGAAAGCCTTGGCCTCCCTTATTGCCGGCTACGCTGAAGCTGAACGACCAGGTGGCCGTCTCCGCAAAACCGAGTGATGCACATAACCACAAGGCCATGGTCACCATGAATGATTTAATGATTTTCATTTTTTGATTAAATGGGTTAAAATTTGATAAGCAGTTGCCCTTACGATTGCTAAATGCCCAGTATGTAATTCTGCCTATCGGGTTAATGATGATGTTTATTGTGTTATCGTTATATTAGGAGTTAACGGGAGTTAAGAGGAGTTATCGCTTCGCTTATGTAGTTAACGGACATTACAAAGTGTCATCCGACAATTTTCAGCATTCGTCCGTTAACTCCCGTTATCTACAGTTAACTCCATGAAATTAACTCCCTCATCGTATTTACGAAACCTCACGGTTCTTCGGGTTCGACAACGGACATCTTGCCATGTTCAGCCACATGCTCAATGAGTTTCTTGTAGAAGGGATGGTGCGCCAACGTGGTAGTGTCGCCCAAGATGAACAACTTCATGCGGGCACGGGTGATGGCCACATTCATGCGGCGAAGGTCGTTCAAGAAACCGATACGACCCTCATCGTTGCCTCTCACCATCGAAATCAGGATGACATCGCGTTCCTGACCTTGGAAGCCATCGACCGTATTGACCGTAATCTGTCGCACAAAAGGTTTGAGGAAACTGCTTTGCTTCACAAGTTTGCGGAGCAATTGCACTTGGCTCTTGTAGGGCGAGATGATGCCGAAGTCGATGCGGTCGTTCAAGATGCGTTCGACGCCCATCTGACGAATATAGTCGCGCAGGGTCTTCATCAAAAGCAATCCCTCACTCGTATTTATGCGGCTCTGGCTGAGTGGCGTCTGTTGCTCCTCGAAACCCAACAAGGCGGTATCGACCCACACCAAGGGGGAATCGAGTTCCAATATGCTACGTCGGGCAATCTCGGGAGCGGCTTGAAGTTGGCCATGATAGAACCAGTCGGACGAGAACTGCATGATGTCCTGGTGCATGCGGTATTGCGTGGTGAGCAATTCGACGCATTCGGGTTTCCCCTTGGCAACCGTCTCCATCAATGTCTTGTCCAATCCCTTGCGTTGCGCCTCGATACACTTGATGGTAGGGGGGAGCTGACAATGGTCGCCCGCCAGGATGACGCGGTCGGCCTTGAGGATGGCGGCCCAACAAGCGGCTTCCAAGGCTTGTGCTGCTTCGTCGATGAAGAGGGTCGAGAAATGACGTCGCTCCAAGACACGAGAGGCGGTGCCTATCAACGTGCAGGCAATGACGCGGCTCTGGGCAAAGAGTTCTTCGTTGATGCGTATCTCCAACTCCGTCTTGCGCGATCGTAACTTGCTCAGGTGGTTCTGAGCTGCATGTCGTTCGGTGGCAGAGCAATGGCGCGAAGAGAGTTTGGCAAGGGTCTCGCGTTCTGCCTTGCGGATGGCCCAAAGGTCCAGATAGTCGGGATGCGACTCGTAACGTCGTTCGTAGGTGGCTTCCAACAGACTATCGCTCACGCGCATCGGATTGCCCACGCGGAGCACCGAGATGCCTCGTGCCAAGAGCTGTTCGGCTATCCAATCGACCGCTGCATTACTCTGGGCGCATACCAATACCTGCGTTTCGCGTTTCAGCGTCTCGCCGATGGCTTCCACCAACGTAGTGGTCTTACCCGTTCCTGGAGGTCCATGGACGATGGCTACTTCGCGTGCACAAACTACTTTCATCACGGCTTTCTCCTGCGAGGGGTTGAGCCACGGGAAATGAATGGGTTGCTCGGTGCGAAACGTGGGTTTCTCTGTGCCAAGGAGCACTTCGCGCAGGTGTCTCGTCTTGGCATTGTCGGTATTCTTTATCGTCGAAATAGCCTCTCGCATCACCCGATGACTGGTAGCATCGAAGGCCAGTTGTATGCCCAATTGCCCCAGTCGTGCATAGTCGCGCAGCACCTCTGCTGCATGAATGCCTGGAATGGTAACCAACATTCGGACGCCATCCACGCGCGAAATCTGGCAACTCCATCCCCAAAACAAAGGACGATCCTCCTCGCTATCGGCATGAAAGAAGACAACGGGTTTGCCCGGTTCAAATTCATGTTCGGGAAGGGCATCGGCCGACGTGCTCTCGTTGGTGGTTGTCGCTTCGTTGACAACCTCGAAGCAGAGTTGATTGAGGGAATTGTAGAAAGTGCGCCCTCCTCCGACGGGATACCAGCACTTGCCCTGTCGGATGCGTCTCTGGATACCAATCTGGCGCGAGAGTTCCTCAAAATCGCGCTTCTCCGTTTCGTATTCCAGACGCAAGAGTTCCTCTTGTTCTGTTAGGTGTTGTAGGGAGTTCATTAGTTCTGCAAATCCAAGATCAAGCCGTACTCGATACGGCGGAAGGGGTTGGGATAGTTCGGCATGATGAACATGTTGTTGGTCACGGCATTCTCTAACATGTTGTGTGCTGCCAGGAAGAACTTGATGCGCTTCAAGTTACAATTGACGTAGCCGTTGAGCAATGGATAGTTACCACACTTGTATTCGCGCTGGATGCAGAACTGCTGGGTGGCTGGCTGGTAGGTGGGTGCGTAATATTTGGTATAGTAATAGCCCGTTACGCCGGCTTGTATCGCCAAGGTCTTGGCAATGCGGAAGTGGAAGGAGAGGTCGCTCTGGATGCTCACATCCGGTAGGGCGAGTACCTCACTCTCGGTCGATTGCTGGAAGAGCACCGCATTGTCCCATTGCAACCACTTGCCTGCCCACAGGGATTGGCGAATTTCTACGCCGAAGATATCCAATTGCTTGTCGTACTCGTGAGGCAAACCATCGGCTCCGAAGTAATGGAAGCGGTTGATATGCTCGATGCCGACACGCGCTTGGGTGCGGGTTCGGGGATAACTCAACCGTCCCTCGATGCGTACGCGTTGTTCGTTGTCGAAGTTATTGCTCCAGCGCAGGTGATTGCTGAAGTAATGCTCCATCATGTAGGGTGCACTCGTGTTCTTGATGAAGGAGTGGGCGGAGGCGATGATGCTGTCCGACCATTCTCCGGTCTCGGCATCTTTCTGTCCGAAGGGAATGACCGACTGGAGGGTACCCTGGATGTCGAAGTCGCCTGCCTTGTCTCCCGAGAGTGCCGTCCTGGCGGTAGCATCCAGGGAGAGGAGCGAGGAGAGATGTCGGCTGATTTGTCCACCGGCCCAAAGGGTGTTCGAATAGTGATTACGTGGGATGAAACCTAGGTTCAACGTATCTTGAACCAGGGTGTAGTGCTGATGCTCGAACCCGAGGAAGGCACCGACAGAGAATTGCGAGAAGCGGTTGAAACCCTCGTTGAGACGGATGCCGGCATAGGTGCTGAAGTCGTTGTAATGGGTCGAGTCGGCCGTGATGGAGTCGCTGTAGTAGGGCAGGGCATCTTTGCCCCAGAACCCGTTCTCGGTCATGTCGGCACCATAATCCATGCGGAAATTATGATGCAACGACTCGAAGTTGAAACTCTGGAAGATAGTGGCAATCGGGACGAACTCCGACCAGACAGAGGAGTCGGATGGCTCGATGCGCTCTTGCCATTTGCCCAAACTATAGCTGTGCTGGAAGTGCACCTGACGTTGGTCGGTATTGTTCCAGGTGTTGGCCAAGTTGGTCGGCATGTTCTTCGGGTCGGTGAAGTTGCTTTTGAACTCGTCGGGCGAGAGGATATAATCGCGGTTGGCAATGCCTCCGCTCTCCTGATTGGCTAACTTACTGAGGTTGAACGTGGCATACGCCTTGTATTGATCTCCTTCGTAATAGAGGTAACTGTTCCACTTCAATGGCTTGGTCGAACTCTCCGGATATTCGCCTCGGGCATAGACATACTCCAGGTTGGAACCTAAGCCGATACGCTTGTTGAAGTTGCCGAAGAAGTTGACTTTCAGGTGGTCGTTGGTTTGCAGTCCTCCGCCCTCCTTGGAGTAGCTCAACACCGTGCAGGGCAACTTACTGTTGTAGTAGAGTTGCTGGGAGGGGTCAACGCGGAACAGGTTGTAGGCATTCATGAAGAGGAAGTCATGGTCGGAACGACGTGCCATGAAGTCCTGCACCAAGTGCGGGCTATACAGGTTGCCCGTATAGACGAGGGCCAAAGCCTTGCTCAACATGCTCTGGCTATTGCCCAACCCCAGATAGGAGGTGTCGGGCAGGGACGGATAGACCAGACAGGTCATCGGGTCGAGCGTCCAACATCGACGTGCGTCCTGCAACGGGACACACGGATCTTCCTCCCGTTCCTGTACGGAATCCTGGGTGGCTTCGGAACCCTGTCCGAAGTCGGCGGCCCTCCTCGCGTTCTGTGCAGGTAAGCAGGCAAAACCGAAACACAATAGTATGCAGCTGAGTATTACTCGGATATTCAATTTCATGGGCAGTATCTGTATATTGCCGAAAATGACGATTTTGATTAGCCTAAGACCGAATGCTTGCTACGGCAGCATCATATCCTACGACCATTATTTTACATGGGCGCAAATTTATACATTTTTTTTTGTTTGAACAAATAATAAAGGTTAAAATAGCTTGCAGGACGAAAACATTTGCCCATCAGTCCCCCAATTGTCTTCTCTCATTGCCATCCCATCCGCCCTTCACCTACTTATGCTCCCTCTGAAACGCCCTTGTTTTCCTACTTAGCTTCTCCCTTCTTTCTCCCTTTAAAAGGTAGCAAAAAGGCAGAAGGTAGGTCGAAAGACAAGGGAAGTAAGAGGGTTGCAGAATGAGGTGTAGATGGAATGTAGAAAAGATGGAAAAATGAGGCAAATTAAGGGTAATTATTGTGTTAAAAACGTGAAAAAATGATGGAAAATGGCGCGTTCCTGTTAATTTACATTAATGAGGAGCACTTTTTTTAAGAAATTCTTTCAAATGTTAAATAATTAAGTTAAATTTGCACCAGAAAGTTAAAAACATAGTTTAAGAACGTGGTTTCGTTTATGAAATCTTAAATATAATACAATGCGTAAATCAACCATTTGGTATATATCGATAGCTTTATTCATTGCATTGGCGGGATTGATAGCCATACAGATGAGTTATCTGGACGAGATTCTGGATAGCCGCAAGGAGCAGTTCCGTCAGGTAGTGAACCGAACGCTGTTCTTCGTGAACCGCCAGTTGGAGCGAGAGGAGACCCGAAACTATCTGGATCAGAACTTCGACGAAGAACAACGTCAGGCATTGGAGCAGATGTTCCATGATGACGAAGAACAGATGGCTAAGGCGCAGACCATGACGCGCCGCTACCAGAAGAGCAAGATTACGTTGACCAATCCCGACGGTTCGGTGCATTCGTTTGAGTTCAGCGACATCGACACAACTACGCAATACACCTTGATGCCGAAGGGCCGAAACAGCATCCAGAACCGACAGAAGACGCGTCAGGAGATGCTCCTGAACCAATATCGTCATAAGAAAGATGTATTGGACGATGTCATCTTCCGCATGTTGGTCAAGTCGGCTGAGCGCCCTATCATGGAGCGTCTGGATGTTAGTCGTTTGAGGAACCTGATTGCCGACAACCTGTTGCAATATGGTTATGACTTGCCTTTTGAGTTCTGTGTGATTGACCGGGAAGGCAAGTGCGCCTACCAATCTCCAGGCTATCGAGCCGACGATGCCGAGTCGGAGGGTAGTTATTTCCAGATACTCCTGGATAGTGAACATGGCCCCGCTTCGGGATTGCAGAACCACAACTACATGAAGGTCTATTTCCCTAGTTCACAACGCTATCTGCTCAATTCGGGCGTACGGTTCATGTTGCCTTCGTTCCTCTTTACTACGGTGGTGCTTTTCCTCTTTATCTTCGTGATTATTGTGGTGTTCCGTAGCAAGAAACTCAGCGAGATGAAGAACGACTTTGTGAACAATATGACCCACGAGTTCAAGACGCCAATATCCAGTATCTCGTTGGCAGCACAGATGCTCAATGATCCAGCCGTCAACAAGTCGGCCGACATGGTGAAACGTCTGACGGGTGTGATAGATGACGAGACGAAACGTTTGCGTTTCCAGGTGGAGAAGGTACTCCAGATGTCAATGTTCGACCGCCAACGTACGAACTTGAAGCAGAAGGAATTGTGCGTCAATGCCTTGGTGGATGGTGTGGTGAATACGTTCACCATCAAGGTGGAGAAGGCCGGTGGCGCCATCGAAGCGCAGTTGGATGCCGAAGATGACATCTGTATGTTGGACGAGATGCACTTCACCAACGTCGTCTTCAACCTGTTGGATAATGCCTATAAATATGCACGCGAGGATGTGCCTCTTCGGTTGCGGGTTTCGACCTCTAATCCCGATGACAAGCACATCGAGTTGCGGGTGGCGGACAATGGCATCGGCATCCAGAAGGAGAACCTGAAACGTATCTTTGAGAAATTCTACCGTGTGCCGACAGGTAACCTTCACAATGTGAAGGGCTTCGGCTTGGGTTTGGCTTACGTCTGGAAGATTGTACACGATCATGGCGGAAGCATCAAGGCTGAGTCGGTCTTCGGTCAAGGCACTACGTTTATCATCACCTTGCCGCTGATGGGGTGATGGAAAGAATCGGATAATAAAATTAACAATTTAACTACTATACATTTATGGCACTTCCAAACAACACCAACGAGAAACTTCGCATCCTGTTATGCGAAGATGATGAAAACCTCGGAATGCTTCTCCGGGAGTACGTTCAGGCAAAAGGCTTTATCTGTGACCTCTATAGCGATGGTGATGCAGGTTTCAAGGCTTTCCTGAAAGGTCGCTATGACTTCTGTATCTTGGACGTCATGATGCCTAAGAAGGATGGCTTCACCATGGCTTCCGAGATTCGCGCCATGAATCAAGATGTGCCCATTATCTTCTTGACAGCCAAGAGCTTGAAGGAGGATATTCTGGAGGGATTCAAGATTGGTGGCGACGATTACATCACGAAGCCATTCTCTATGGAGGAGTTGCTCTTCCGCATCGAGGCTATCTTGCGTCGTGTGAAGGGCAAGAAGGGCAAGGATGTGGTTGCCTTCCGTCTGGGTAACTTCACCTTCGATGTACAGAAACAGCAACTCACTTGTGGTGAGGAGATTGTCAAGTTGACCACCAAGGAGTGCGACCTCCTGAACCTGCTCTGTACGCATGCCAACGAGATTCTGGAACGTAACTTTGCCTTGAAGACTATCTGGAACGACGATAACTACTTCAACGCACGCTCTATGGATGTGTATATCACCAAGTTGCGTAAGCACCTGAAGAACGATCCTTCCATCGAGATTATCAACATCCATGGCAAGGGCTATAAGTTGATTGCCGAGAACCTCAAGGTGGAGACAAAATAAAGGAGTCAAGTTTCGCTTGACTCCTGTGGGGGTTTTGAGGTTTTAAGGTTATAAGGTTTTTCCCTTAAACATTAACCGTTAATCCTTAACCGATAACCTTTAACCGTTAACCCTTAACCATTCTCCCTTTCTTATTTCCTCAGGGCGAGATTCGGATTGTAGTACGAGACATCGCCCGTGATATCCTTCACGATGCGGAGGAAGGGAGGAAGCTTGAGGTCGGCGTGTGATGCAATGCCCTTGGTTTCCAGAATGATAAGACCCTCCAGTTCGTCCAGGTAGGTGTCTAGTTCAAAGAATTGGCCTTGGTAGATGAAACTATTGCGGCGCTTGTGAATGGTGCGACGATAGGGGTCGGCTTGCTGGAGAAGCGATTCGTAGAGGGCGTTGGTGACTTGTCGCTCGGTGACGAGTTCCTCGTTGGTCGAAAGACGCTTGCGCGTGGTGTGGATGTTGGCAATGTTGCCATTCGTTGAACGACGACGTAGGCGAATCTCGCAACCAGGATCAGCCACGAGGTAGGTCTGAGTGATGTCGCTCTCGGTACTGTCGGGAATGGCAGCTGTGAGTTCAACAATATATTTGCGCTCCTCTTCGATGGCTTGAGGCAACTCCAGGACGGAGGCAATCTCACGGACGACGCGCTTCATTTTCTGCTCAAAGTCTTCGCCATTGTTGATGACGCGAAGGTGAGGGTGACCCGTCCATGCCTGGATGACTTTCTTGTCCAACTCGCGTGCCAATTGGAGACCTGCCTCGTCGGCTTTCTCGTAGCGCTGGGCATTGTTGGCGGTGGTGTAGAACTTCTCGGCACCATCGGCAGCACTCACTAAGTGAAGAACGGCATCGTAGCGGTTGCCCGTGCGAAGTTCCTCGGTAGAGGTGTGGCAGGCATCGGTCAACTCCTTCCACATGTCGGTCGAGATGTAGGCAGAGATATCCATGGCACCACGGTCGCAGACGATGACGCAAGGTTCCTTGCACGTCTCGGCCATGCGCATGATTTTGTCTTCCAATTCCAATTGAGTTTCCAGGATGACCTTCTCGCCTTCATAGTAGAAGTCGTGATTGTCGGTCAAGTAATTCCACCCTGCCTGAGTAATCATGGTAGGTACTTCGGGAACGGTGAAGACCTTGTAACCCAGAGCAGAGAAATGCTCGTGAATACGTACTAAGGCGGTAGTCTTGCCTGCGCATGGACCTCCCGTCAGGACGATACGTTTAATATTGTTCATTTGTATATTATAATTTGCAGATGCGATGAAGAAAGTGCTGTTGCATTGTTGCTGTGCTCCCTGTTCGAGTGCCATACTGGAGTGGTTGCTCCAGAATGACGTCGTGCCAGTCATCTATTATTGCAACCCGAACATCTATCCGTTGGAGGAGTACGAAATCCGAAAGAACGAGATTACCCGTTATGCCCAACAACTGGGCATCGAGATTATCGAGGACGAGTATGACCATGCCCAATGGCTGGGGCAGGTGAGGGGGTTGGAACAGGAACCTGAGCGTGGAGGACGATGCCTCGTTTGCTTCAAGATGCGATTGCTACGTGCTGCACGCAAGGCGGCAGAATTGGGTATTGACGAGTTTACCACCACGTTGGCCTCCAGCCGGTGGAAGAGCCTGGAGCAGATCACGGAGGCGGGAGAGTGGGCGGCAAGTCAAGTCAATCAAAGCGGGGAGGCTCCTATTCAAGTTCACTTCGATGCCCGCAATTGGCGCAAGGGCGGATTGCAGCAACGCCGTAACGAATTGCTGAAACAGAACGGATTCTACAATCAGCTGTATTGTGGATGTGAGTTCTCGCGCGAAGCGATGCAACGCAAAGGACTCATTCCCTGATGCCTTTTACTTGAGCAACTGAGCGTGTTCGTAGGCGGTGAGGCAAGCGTTGAGTGCATCCATGTCCTGAGCGTGGAGGATGGCTTGCGAGATGCCACGGTACTGGAAGGCGTATAGGAAGTCGAGAGAAATGTTCTTGTCGGTCAACTCCTTGAGCACCAAGCTCATCGAACCGGGTTCGTTGGGTACGTTCATCGAATAGACAGGCGTGGTGAAGGCGGTGATGCCCTTGGCAGTCAAGGCCTCGTTGGCGCGAGTCACGTTATCGACAATGAGACGCAGGACACCATAGTCGGGCGTGTCGTTGATGCTGTACGAAAGGATGTTGATGCCATTGTCGGCAAGCGTTTGGAATACTTGCCACGAAGCTCCGCTACAATTCTTGATATGTATGGTAAGCTGATTGATTATCATATATATTTAGTTTTATAGAATGGCGCAAAGATAGGCCTTTTTTCGAGACTGACCAAATATATTCAGACATTTTTAGTATCTTTAATATTTTTATTATGAAACGACTATCTATTTTGCTCCTTATGTGGGCATTCGTGTTGGTGGGATTTGCTCAGCAACAACCTTCGGCTGAGGCTCAGCAATGGTACAAGAAAGGTGCGTGGCGCCAAGGTTGGAAGGTGAAACCTTACGACCAGATGGATGTCGAGGTCTTCTATCAGCAATACCAGAAGCATCCCGCCATGTACGACAGTATTTTCCAATGGCTCCGTAGCATCGACCCCCTCAAATTGGAGCCGGGTAGTGGTGTGGTCAAGTGGAGCCATGCCCGTGCCAATGTGCAGGACTTGGCGTTGCGCACCCCCGAGAACACACAATGGGAACAGCACCATAAGGCCATCGACCTGCAATGGGTTGTTACCGGTTCCGAGCGTTTGGCCGTAACGCGCGACACCACCATCCTTGAACCCAAGAACAAGTACAACCCGAAGAAGGATGTCCAGAACTTCAAGTTCAAGAAGGCTCCTACGGCCGAGCAGTATATCCTCCTGGATAGCGAACCGAAGAAGTTTCGACTGAAAATAGCCCCGAAGAGGATAAATGAGTGTCTTTTTTGCAGTTTTTTGTAAAAAAGGCACTCATTTTAAGAAAAAAACACTACCTTTGCTGCGGTTCAATTGTGAAGAGAATGGGAACTCTTCGTATTTTGGCCAAGGAAATGGGACGTAATAATAAACACTATCCATACATCATCATGAAAAAGTTTTTTGCATTTAGCACCATGTGCGCTGCCCTCGTAGCTGTAACCAGTTGCGGAGGTGGTGAAACTCAAACTGTACCAGAACCTGTAGAGGAGGCTACGGCCTGGTCGGATGTCAACGCATTCGATACCAACGACCAACCAACCGGTTCGGAAATCACCAACTATGGTCAGTCGGGTCAGATTGTCTCGGTCGAGAAGTATATCGTTGACAAGGATTCAAAGGAGAGCGTCAAGACCGACCACATCATCTATCAGAATGGCAAACCTGCTCTGGGCAAATCCCTGAAGCCCAATGGGGAGGTCGAGGGTTACGACCGTTTTACCTATAACGATAAGGGCCTGTTGCAGGAAGAGGTTATTGAGACCTACAGCGAGGGCTTGAAGCGTATTGCTCCATCGCTCCGCTATGTATATGAATACGACGCCAATGGTGACGTTACCAGCATCAAGGAGCAGAAGCCAAATCCAAAGGGCTGGAGCACCGAGTACGAGTGGACCTATGCCTACGACGAGCAGGCTCGCGTCAAGGAGCGTGCCGACTTTACGGGCGAAGGCAAAAACCGCAAGCAGAGCTGCCGCTACGCTTGGACATACGAGGCAGGTAGCAACAAGGTTGAGAAACTGGATTACTTCATGTTCGACATCAAGGGTGGTCGCCTGAAGCACGACAGCAAGACGGTGTATAAATATAACGCTGCCGGTCAGGTTTTGGAGGCGCTCATCATCCGCCACAAGGCTACCGTCAAGCGCGAAGAGATTAACTCTCGTCGCTTTGTGTATGAATACAATAAAGCTGGTCAGACCAAGGCTATCTACGAGGAGAAGTGGAGCAATTCTACTTCCGAGTGGAATGAGGTCGTCAGTACTCAAATGGATTATGATGCCGCTGGACAGTTAGTCAAGTGGAGTTCGAATAAGTTCACCAACAAGGGTGCCAAGTTCATGCACGAGGTGCATACTCAGGGTGCTCCTGCCGACCGTCCAAATGTGGCTCCCGCTGCTCCAAGCCTTGTCGTTAAGCCAGTCATCAACCTGGAGGACAAGCATCAGACCAGCGCTGAAGAGAATTAATCTGATACCACTAATTAAAACTCACCCCTTACGTCTTCGATACCTGACGTAAGGGGTTTTTCTTCTTTTTCTTCAATAGGAAATTGCCCATTCACTTGCTTGTCGATGTTTTCCGACTCTTTGCTCAGTCTTCGGTGAGCCTTCGGAAAATCAATATCGGGACGACTGGGGGAGAAATGGGGAGGAAAGTCTGAGCATAGAGGAATCTACTACAATTCAAGCTATATGGATATTATTTTTCTTATCCGGTTATAGATACTTCATAATAGGCTCATAATATCCTTCTATGTTGCAATCCAAGGATTGACAATAAAAGGTGAATAAAAATAATGTTGTTAGACAACAAATTACGGTCTTTGACTGCTCTAATGAGCAAAAA
>CACYQQ010000071.1 GCA_902776605.1 uncultured Bacteroidales bacterium
ATTCCTTCAGAGTGATGCTGAACTGTGTCTGTCCAGATACGGGAACGATCTGCTCCTCGTAGCCGATGAAGGTGATCTTCAGTTTTGCATTCTCGGGAACTCCCTTGAGGGAGAAGTTACCATCCATGTCAGTGGTAACACCAGTAGTTGTACCCTCGATGACTACGTTGGCGCCCAAGATGGGGTCTCCCAAGTCATCCACAATAGTACCTTTCACAGTCTTGGTTTGCGCAAACGCAACTGCACCGCTCATTGCAAAGGCAACAAGCATCGACAACGTCCAACGCAAACATCTCGTTGATGTACTGCTTTTCATGTTGAAGTTAAAAATTAAAAGTTAAAAATTAAGGTTTCCCAAAATGTCTTTCTAAACCTATGGGTGATGTAGTGCATCACACGGTATAAGAGGTTCGGCCAAAAAACGGAATGATGTCTCATGGGTATAAAGACATCCTTCTATCGAAATGGCAGAGAAAGGTTAAACCTTATATTAATGCTCAATATGTCTTGAATGTTCTATCTACCGCGGCAAAATACGTTAATTTTTGTGAATTATCCAATAGTAGGTGCATAAAAAATGCATTTTTGTCACAAAAATAGGCCTATTTGTATTCAATCTATGGCTAAAATGGCGTCAAACTTGATGAATGGGGTGTCCTTCCTGGTAGGCTTTCAGATTCTTGACAGCAATATCCATGAGTCGCTCACGGGCTGCCTTGGTCGCCCACGCAATGTGGGGCGTAATGAAACAGTTGGACAATCCGATAAGCGGATTGCCGTCTCGTGGCGGTTCTTGTGTCAGTACGTCAATGCCCGCAGCATATATCTTGCCCTGTTGCAACGCCTCGGCCAAAGCAGCATCGTCGATGAGTGGGCCGCGCCCGGTATTGATGAGGATGGCCGACGGCTTCATCCACTGCAACGTCTCGCGGTTAATGAGATGGCGGGTATCGGGCGTGAGTGGACAATGGAGACTTACCACATCGCTCTCCGAAAGCAACTGCTTGAGGTCCTTGGCTTTACATACTCCTTCGGGCAGAGCAGAGGCCTCCTTGCTGGTGAGGGCCACGACCTTCATACCAAAACTGAGGGCGATGCGCGCCACGGCCTGACCGATATTGCCCAATCCGACAATACCCATCACGAGCCCCTCCAACTCCAGCAACGGCTGCTGCCAGAAACAGAAGTCGGGCGCAGTCTGCCAACCGCCTCGACGGACGGTCTCGGCATGTTGTGCCACGCCGTGGGTGATGTTAAGCAGATGCGCAAAGACCATCTGCGCCACGCTCAAAGTGCTGTAAGCTGGAATATTGGTCACCACGATACCCCGTTGGTGCGCCACCTCGGTATCGACCACATTATAACCTGTGGCAAGCACGCCGACGTAACGTAACTCGGGCAAGGCATTGAGCACCGCGGCATCGAGCACCACTTTGTTGGTCAACACTGCCGTGGCACCTTGTGCACGTTCCAACACCTGACTTGGTGTCGTTCGATCATAGACCGTCAGGTCACCCAAGGCAGATAACGACTCCCACGAGATATCTCCAGGATTGGCAGCATAGCCATCTAATACAACGATTTTCATCACCGCCATCAAGTAATACAATGAATCACATCACGGCCACGATGGCAGCAATGAAACCGAAACCAATCAACAGCATGAGCCCGCCGAACATGGCAGGATGACGTTGAACGAATAGGGGTTCACGACTACGGAAACTGAGGGTCACCCCAATCATGCTAAAGAAGCATTGAGCGGTCATCAGAACCAAGAAAACGTAATCTTCGGTACGGAGGAATTTATAAATGCTGCAAGCAAAGACCAACAAGGTCAATGCCATCAAAGTTACAGTAAAACGCTTCTTCATAAGGAAAATAAAATTATGTTACTCCGATAACGCCCAATACAACAATAAGATAGACCTGATGGAGTAGATGATTAGATTAGTTTAAAGTAATAACGACCTCATTTGGATTAAGCCCATAAATTTACTCGTTGTTGCAAATATACAATAATCTCTCCATCTTCCCAACTTTGCACAAGCAAAACCAAGGCGAGTGAATGAAACTTGCAGATTTTGCAATCTCAACACGCCAATTTTAGATACTATCGACCTACTCCCAAACGACGAAAATGACGAAGGCTGTTTATGTTCAAAAAAAGATGTAATTTTGCAGGGCACGTTCTAAAGAATCCTAGAAAATCTTAGAGTTTCTAGCAAAACTAGATAATCTAGAACTTCTAACCTCCCCCTAATATAGTAACTTGTCACTAATAACTTAACTATACAATCATGCATCACTTCATCAGTTTTCTGTTACGCGCAGCCTATGCTGTCGGTTTTGGATTCATCCTTACTTTCCACCCCGAGGACATTGTTCAGTATATTCCTCAGTTGTTGGGCGGCGTGCTTATGCTCGAAACCATTGCCCAACTCCTGGAACTGCTTATGCTCAAGATAAAGACCAAGGTCAACAAATGGTTCTTCTTGGTGCCAGGCGTAGTCTTGATCTATAGTCTTATCCTGATCCTCTTCTGCACCTCCGAGTTCAACGGTGACACCACTTTGCGCGAGGCCTTCTCTCCTTCCAACGGCATGAGCTGGACCACCTGGCGACTCCGTCTGGGCGGACTCTGTTTCATTGCTTTCCTGATTTCCGAGTTGGCCATCTCCTTCCATTTCCGCAAACCGCTCTTCCAAGCAGAGAAGTTTGCCGAGGAGGAACGCATCCGCAAAGAGGCAGAACGTCAACGCAAAGAGTCGGAGGCCAACGCCCAGAAAAAGAACACCGAACTCCGCGCTAACGATGCTCCTGCTCCTGCAACCGAAGAAGCTGTCAAGCCATAGTTGCTTCGTGCGTAAAAACAACAAGAGACCTGCCGAGCAACCGCCGTATTCTCTTGTTCTATCCAACTCTGACTGTTCTGTTGCCTACCAACAAGATTGACGCTCCCAAATGTGTGTAAGTTTTGCGCCAACAGCTAAAGAGCAATTGAATCTTAGAAATGATTTAACCTCTTCTCCGCCGTCCACTAGGACCAACGAGAAGAGGTTAATTATTTTTAAACGAAAACAAAAAACGAAAACAAACTGCGTACCAAAACGAAAACGATAACCAAAACCATAACCAAAAACGAAAACGAAAAGGGCACACGCTCACCTAAGACTTATTGTAAAAAAACACCCCTTTGATTTACTCCTTCTCGACCTGGAAATGCTCCTTCAACAGACGCGCCTTAGCGGGACCGACGACAGCAGCCACCTCCTCTTCCGACGCTTCGCGGAGGCGCTTCACACTCTTAAAGGCCACCAACAGTTCTTTCTTGGTCTTAGGTCCGATGCCTTTCACGTCGTCCAATTCGGAATGCACTTGCGTCTTACTCCGTTTCTGCCGATGATAGGTGATGGCGAAACGGTGCACTTCATCCTGAATATGTTCCAACAGATGGAAGAGGTTCGACCCTGTCTTGACATCCACAGCCTGCGGCGGTTCGCCAAAAAGCATCTGCCGCGTGCGGTGATGACCATCCTTGACCAGACCGCCGACAGGTATCTGCAACAGTTCGTGCACTTCGTGCATCCGTTCTTCCGAGATCTCTCCTGCCATACTCCGTTGCAGGAACTGTCCCTCCAGGTCGATCAAAGCCTGCTGGATGACGTGCATCTGCCCTATTCCACCATCCGCCAGGATGAGGTCGGGCACAGGCAACATCTCGTCGATGACGCGACGATAACGGCGCATGACCACCTCATGCATAGAGGCATAGTCGTCCGAACCGACTACCGACTGAATAGCGAACTTCCGGTACTGCTGTTTGTCGGGTTTGCCGTTGGTGAAGACAATGCACGAGGCAACGGCATCCGTTCCCGAGATATTCGAGTTATCGAAACTCTCTATGCGCATCGGCAACTTGGGCAGTCCCAACTGTTTCTGAATCTCCGAAAGCAGACGTACCTGCCGTTGTTCAGGGTTCAACTTCTCTGCCTGCTTAATCTGGTCGATGCGGTATTGGCGACAGTTCTTCTCTGCCAACTCCAGCAACTTGCGTTTGTCGCCACGTTTCGGAATGAACGCCACATAACCGGCAGGAACGATGGAAGGTTCAAAGGGTACAATCAACTCGTGGTCGTTCGTTCCCTCCAGCAAGACATCGTCCGAACGGAAACGCTCCAAAAGTTCATCAATGCCCAACGCCAACACCTCCTCGCGGGGCTCCTCAATCTGTTTCTTATACTCGATGGTATAACTCTGAATGATGGCACCCTGCACGATGTGGAAGAACGAGATGATGGCACTGTTGTCCTCCTCGTCGTAGGCAAAGACATCCACATCGCTGATGGTGGAGGGCACAATGTTGCTCTTCACCCTGTAACCCTCAATGCGCTCCAGACGTTCCTTGATTTGTTGCGCCTCCTCGAACTTCAGTTCGGCAGACTTCTGCATCATCATCGCAAAGAGCGTATCGCACAGGTCCGAAGTATGACCGCGCAAAATCTGTTTGATTTCCTCGATTCCCTCTTGATATGCTTCACGTGAAACATTACCTATACAAGGTCCTTTGCACTTATCTATGTGATATTTCAGGCACACCTTGTAGCCTTTGTCAATCATCGCTTGTTGCAGGTTGAGGCTACAGGTGCGTACCTTATAGAGTTGTTCAAAGAGTTCGATGAGGGTCTTTGCCACTAAGATATTGGTATAGGGACCAAAGTAATTGGAGCCATCCTTCACGAGGGTACGAGTCAGATAGACTCGCGGAAAAGCCTCATTACGCACGCAAATCCACGGGTAGGTCTTCCCATCTTTCAGCAGGACATTGTACTTCGGCTGGTGTGCCTTGATCATGCGGTTCTCCAGATTCAAGGCATCCGTCTCGGTATTGACCACTATATATTTGAGGTCATAGATGGTCCGCACCAAATTGGCCGTACGCCGACTCTCGTGTTCCTTCGTGAAATAACTGGAGACACGCCTCTTCAGATTCTTCGCCTTACCCACATAGATGATGGTACCCTCGGCATCTAAATAACGATAGACACCGGGGCAATCAGGCATCAAATTGACAATGCCCATCAAATAATCATACCGTGGATTTTGCTTGGCTTGGATCATAGGACTCTCCCCAACCCTCCCTATGAGGGAGGGAGAATTAATAAATACAACTGTGGGACGTTAACCTAAAGTTTCACATGAAACACTACCATAAGAGTTATATTTGAACCACTAATTCAAAATATAAGTTCTCCCTCCCTCATAGGGAGGGCCGGGGAGAGTCCCCTCCTCTTACTCCCCCTTATACGTCACAGGGCAATAGACATCGGTGCCTTCGGGGAAGACTTCGCGACCCTTGAGATCCACCAGTTCGACGATGCAGTTGATGTAGATCTTCTTTACGCCCAACTTCTTGCAGAGGTCATAAGCAGCCTTCATCGTACCGCCTGTAGCCATGAGGTCATCATGGATCAGGACGATGTCGTCGGGCGTCAGAGCATCCTTGTGAATCTCAATCTTGTCGGTGCCATACTCCAGTTTATACTCCTGGCTGATGGTCTCTGCCGGCAACTTACCAGGCTTACGGATAGTAATGAAACCGGCGTTGATGTTGTTGGCAATAATAGGGCCGAGGATGAAACCACGGCTCTCGATACCCAACACCTTGGTGATGCCCAAACCAGTGTAATAACCTGTCAAGCCGTTCGCCAACTCGCGGAGGCAAGCCGGATTCTTGAGCACAGTAGTGATGTCACGGAACATGATTCCCTTCTTCGGAAAGTCAGGAATAGTACGGAGATTTTGTTTGATTAAATCGATATTCATGAATATAAATATTAAATATTAAATGCTAAATAAAGGAGACCCCTCCCCATCGGGGTCCTCGCAGCAAATTAGGAGGGTTGATAACCCTCCGCGAGAAGACGAGGCTTTAGCCGAGGGGATGAACGGGAGGGTCCTACCTTCCCAGCAGCACCAACAAGATGTTGATGTCGGCAGGCGAAACGCCAGGGATGCGGGAGGCCTGTCCTACCGTCTCAGGACGAATGCGGGAGAGCTTCTGACGTGCCTCAATAGTGAGCTGCGAGAGCTTGTCGTAGTCGAAGTCGGGACGCAGGTGAATGCTCTCCAGACGGGCGATTTTGTCGGCCACCATCTTCTCTCGCTCGATGTAGCCAGCGTACTTGATGCGTATCTCAGCAGCCTCGATAATCTCCTCCCTCCTATTCGGAATGGAGGCGAACAACTGCTGCAATTCGGGCACATACTCTGCCAATAGTAGGAGGTTGAGCTCGGGACGGTTAACCAACGAAACCAACTTCGTGCCCTCCTTCAACGGCGTACTGTTCAACTTCTCCAACACCGCATTAAACGACAGTTTCACGTGGAACTCGTTGCAGAACGAGAGAATCTTCTCTATCCATTCGCGCTTCTCCACCATCAGGCGATAACGTTCCTCAGTTGCTAAACCGAGTTGGTAGCCCTTCTCCGTAAGGCGCATATCGGCATCATCCTGACGGAGCAGAATGCGGTATTCGGCGCGGGAAGTGAACATACGGTAAGGTTCATCGACACCTTTCGTAACGAGGTCATCCACCAATACGCCAATATAAGCTTCATCGCGCGACAAAGTAAACGAACCACGACCCAATGCCTGCAAGGCAGCATTGATACCCGCCAACAGACCTTGGCCAGCCGCCTCCTCATACCCCGTCGTACCATTCACCTGACCCGCCAAGAAGAGACCTTTGACCACCTTGCTCTCCAACGTATGGCGCAACTGTGTAGGGTCGAAATAATCGTATTCGATGGCATAACCGGGTCGGTACGCCTGCGCATGAGCCAAAGCAGGAATCTGGTGCAAAGCCTCCATCTGGATGTCAATAGGCAGCGAACTGGAGAAGCCGTTCAAGTAATACTCCTGCGTGTCCGTTCCTTCGGGTTCGAGGAAAAGGAGGTGATGATCTTTGTCCGCAAACGTAACAATCTTCGTCTCGATGCTCGGGCAATAGCGAGGACCGATACTTTGAATCTGTCCATTGTAGAGAGGCGAGTCGGGTAAACCACGTCGCAAAATCTCGTGCACTTTCTCGTTGGTCTGAATGGTCCAACAAGGCAGTTGCGGCAATTTCTCACGCTGTCTCTCCTCCGTATCGGGCAGATAAGAGAACTTATGGAAATCGGAGTCACCCTCTTGCTTCTCTGCCAAACTGAAGTCGATGGTGCGGCCATCCAGTCGGACAGGCGTACCGGTTTTCATGCGACCCATCGTGACGCCCGCTTCGACGAGTTGTTCGGTGAGGCCATAACTTGCCTCCTCTCCTACTCGACCACCCGGAATCATGGTGCGGCCAATGTGCATCAAACCGTTCAAGAAAGTGCCGGCAGTCAAGACCACCGTCTTAGCCTCAAATCGAACGCCCATGCGCGTCACGACGCCGCCAATGGTTCCACGTGAAACAAAAATCCACTCCTTCACGGTGTCTTGCCAAATAGAGAGATTCGGCGTATTTTCGAGCACCTTACGCCACGCCCAGATGAACTTACCGCGGTCGGCCTGGCTGCGGGGACTCCACATGGCCGGACCCTTCGAGCGGTTCAACATGCGGAACTGAATAGAACAAGCATCAGTCACTTCGCCCATCTTGCCACCCAAGGCATCAATCTCGCGGACAATCTGCCCCTTGGCAATACCACCCACGGCGGGATTGCAGGACATCTGACCAATCTTATTCATATCCATGGTAATCAAACAGGTACGCGCTCCCAAGCGCGCAGCAGCATGGGCAGCCTCACAGCCCGCATGTCCACCACCTATTACGATTACATCATACGAAAAAACCATAAATAAAATAATAAATTATGCTAAAGGGCTCAACGAGCCACTAAAAGTGCTACGCACGCTAAAAGCCTTCGGCACTAAAGATATCAATTGTCAATTATCAATTGTCAATTACAAACGTCCGTTAACTCCTATTAACTTCACCGAAAGACCTATCCCCTACCGCAGCAACTCCGAAAATTGAACTGCAACGCGATTGACCTACCGTTGAGCTGTCACCTTTAAAAGAAAGGAAAAAGGTAGGAAAAAGGCAGCAAAAAGGGAGAAAAAAGGGAGAAGGTCAATAGGAAGAGCGTAACGACGGAAGGGGAAGGAGACACTTATCCGAGCAGGGCAAGCGCCTCGTTTTCGTTCTTCTCCATAATCTCGCGCTCACCAGGACCCTTGTCGTTGATGCCACAAAGGTGCAGGATGCCGTGGATGATGACACGGTGCAGCTCCTGGTCGTAGCTCTGGTGGAACTGCTCGGCGTTGGACCTTACTGTATCCAGACTGATGAATAAATCGCCCGAAATCTTGTCACCCTCGGTATAGTCGAAGGTGATGATGTCCGTATAGTAATCATGTTGAAGATACTGGCGGTTGACCTCGAGGATCTTCTCGTCGTTGCAGAAGATGTAAGAGATTTCGCCCACCCTTTTGCCATGCAGGGCGGCCACTTGCTTCACCCAGTTACGGATGACCGTCTTCTGGATGGAGGGCATTTCAATCTGCTCATTGAAAAAAGAAATGGTCATAATCAAGACACAATAAAATATATAACACTGCAAAGATAAACAAAAAAAACAAGAAGAAGATAAAAGTTGTCCGATTTTTGAAGAACGGGACTATATTAAGACAAAAATTGTAGAAAGATAACACAAAAAAATAACAAAAACAGAAAGTTTTTATTAAAATATGAAAAAAAACGGCCAAAAAAATTTGGATATTTAAAATAAACCTTATATTTGCTGCACCAAACTACACACTGCTGATACTGAACCCATGTAGCTTATACGGAAAAACGATTACGTATTGCTCACATCATTCACGTTAGTATTCATTAATAAGTAAACGTCTATTTATAGACTACCTATCGCATACAATAAACTAAAAATAAAAAACACTATGTCGGAAATTGTAGGACATATTTCACAGGTCATTGGTCCTGTAGTTGACGTGGCATTCGAAGCCGTCGGAAATGAGGTACAGCTTCCCGCCATCAATGAAGCCCTATCGGTGACGCGCCCAGACGGACGAGAACTGATAATTGAGGTGCAGCAGCACATAGGAGAAAATTCTGTTCGATGCGTTGCTATGGATTCGACTGACGGACTGCGTCGCGGTCTGGAAGCCAAGGCGACTGGTGCCCCAATCACGATGCCTGTAGGCGACCAAGTGAAAGGCCGTCTGCTCAACGTCGTCGGCGAGACTGTTGATGGCATGAAGCCCCTCAGCAAGGAGGGCTCCTTCCCTATTCA
This sequence comes from uncultured Bacteroidales bacterium, assembly GCA_902776605.1. Lineage (GTDB taxonomy): Bacteria > Bacteroidota > Bacteroidia > Bacteroidales > UBA3663 > Liminaster. The sequence continues at coordinate 9,301 of CACYQQ010000071.1, forward strand.
CCGCGAACCACCTAAGTTTGAGGAGTTGAAGACTTCGCAGGAGGTGCTGTACACAGGTATCAAGGTCATCGACCTCTTGGAACCCTATCTGAAGGGCGGCAAGATTGGTCTGTTCGGCGGTGCCGGTGTAGGCAAGACCGTGCTTATCATGGAGTTGATCAACAATATCGCCAAGAAGCACAACGGCTTCTCGGTCTTCACCGGTGTAGGCGAACGTACCCGTGAGGGTAATGACCTGCTGCGCGAGATGATCGAGTCGGGCGTTATCCGCTATGGCGAGAAATTCAAGGAGGGACTGGAAGAAGGCAAGTGGGACCTCTCGACCATCGACTATGAGGAGGTGGCCAAGAGCCAGGCAACCTTGGTGTATGGACAGATGTCCGAGCCACCTGGAGCACGTGCATCGGTCGCCCTGTCCGGTCTGACCGTGGCCGAGTCGTTCCGAGACTCCGACCAGGTTGGTACATCGAAGGATATTCTGCTCTTCATCGATAACATCTTCCGTTTCACCCAGGCAGGTTCGGAGGTATCGGCTCTGTTGGGTCGAATGCCATCGGCCGTAGGTTATCAGCCAACGCTTTCTACCGACATGGGTAAGATGCAGGAGCGAATCACCTCGACCAAGAAGGGTTCCATCACCTCCGTCCAGGCGGTCTATGTGCCTGCCGACGACTTGACCGACCCTGCACCTGCCACGACGTTCTCGCACTTGGATGCCACGACGGTGTTGAGCCGTAAGATCACCGAGTTGGGTATCTACCCTGCCGTTGACCCCTTGGACTCAACCTCTCGTATCTTGGATCCGAACATCATCGGCGAGGAGCACTACAACTGTGCCCAGCGCGTCAAGCAGATCTTGCAGCGTAACAAGGAGTTGCAGGACATCATCGCCATCCTGGGTATGGACGAACTCTCGGACGAAGACAAGCAGACCGTCAACCGCGCCCGTCGTGTACAGCGTTTCCTGTCACAGCCATTCACCGTGGCCGAACAGTTCACCGGCGTGAAGGGTGTGATGGTCAACATCGAGGACACCATCAAGGGCTTCAACATGATCCTGGACGGCGAGGTCGATTACCTGCCAGAGCAGGCATTCCTCAACGTCGGCACCATCGAGGAGGCCATTGAGAAGGGCAAGAAACTCATCGAGGCAGCACAGGGCGGAGGAAATTGAAAATTGAGAATTGATAATTGATAATTGACTCCCCAGGGTGACTCAGTTAAATAGTGAATATTAACTATTGCCGCAAAAAGTAATATTTAATATTTAGGATTTAATATTTAATTATTGCTATGAAACTTATCATATTCAGCCCCGAAAAAACCATCTTTGATGGCGAGGTGACTTTGGTAGAAGTACCAGGGTCGAAAGGTCGATTTGAAATACTGGAAAACCATGATTCCATCATCACTACCCTGCAACCCGGAGTGATCCGTTTCGTGCGTGACGGCGAGGAAACCCGTCAGCCAGTGACCTCTGGATATGTAGAGGTACACAACAACGTCATCTCGGCCTGCGTACAGATATGATGCCGTGGCAAGTCATTCTCATCGCCGCCTTTGTGGGGATGGAAATACTCATTGTATGGGCTCATCGTTGGACCGTACGCAACACACCCGAGTATAGCCTCTGGGTGGTCATGGGAGCCAAGGTGTTGAAACTGTTTCTCGCCGTGGGCGCCATTCTCCTGGTACATTTCTTCTCGGAGATTCCCATTGTCACCTTCAGTCTCTGGCTGTTAGGATGTTATATCACCTCAATCGTCGTTGAGTCAGCATTCTTTATTAAAAAGAAGTAATTACGTATTATGAATAAAAACAACAAGGCTTGGAAGATGCTGCGCATCCTGCTCCTGGCAGTAGGAATGCTCCTTCCCTATCCCGTGTGGGCACAGTCGGAAGCCGAACCCGAAGCCAAGGAGGGCATTGACATGACCTCCCTGATCCTGGGGCACATCGGTGACGCGTACGAGTGGCACTTCTGGGGCGAGGGAGAGAATGCCGTGGCCATCCCCTTACCTATCTTGGTCTATTCGCAGGAACGTGGAGAGTGGTTCTTCTTCAGTTTCGAGCACCTCGAAGAGGCCGAGAAAGAGGGTAAGGACTATCAGGGATTCAAGATAGCCGAGGCAGGAGAACCCAACGCGGGCAAGGTGGTCGAGTACAGCCGCGCCTCCGGAGAGTGGGTACGTCCCGTGGACCTCTCACTCACCAAGAATGCGGTGGGTGTCCTGATCAACAGCGCCATCCTGATCTTCATCGTGCTTTTCTGCGCCCGTTGGTACAAGAACAAACAACCGTCGGACGCTGCGCCGAAAGGCTTTGTCGGACTCATGGAGATGATGATTTCGATGGTCTATTACGACATCATCAAGGCGAACATACCACAGCACGTACAACGC